>JAHEIW010000068.1 GCA_024639185.1 Deltaproteobacteria bacterium
CCAGGCTCACCCGTGCCGGATTTTTTGCCAAAATATAATCGGCGGTTGCCCGGGCCACCGTATAGCCCGCCACCAGGACCTCATCGGCACCATCCAGGGCCGCCAGAGCACCCTGGACACCGGCAGAGGTTCGTTGGACAACCGTGCGGTCCTTAAACAAAGACGGTTCCTGTTGCCGAATCTCACTGGGCGAATTTCCCAGATCAAAGCCTTCAATCGGTATGCCGCCAATTTCACCGATCAACAGGAGATCCTTGCTATCTTGTTTGAGCGCAAAAGCCTCCTGCGGGGTGGCCACCAGGATCGATTTTTTGATGCCCAGCGAAAACAGCAGCGGTGTGCAGGTAAACGCACGGAAGACATCGATAATGACCGCCAACCCTCTGGCGGCTTTCGCGCCGTCCAGCAAACTGTCGTGAACGACTTGCATCGTCACCTTCCTATGATCAATTGTTATAAATAACGGCTATCGTATTAACGAATTCGAATCTTTAATGCAAGGCCTGTCGACGGTTGAAAGTTTTGGGTAAAGGGACGGCCAGGTTTTCTTGACATCAACCTGCCGGAGCTTAATTTATGGTTAGAAAGCTCATATTTTATCGATTCTTCTTTTGGACCGCATATGTGCCAAATCATTCTGGGCCTGTCGATAATCGAAGATTGCCATAGTGACCTGCAATAAATTGTAAAAAAATAAAGTGATTATCTGTTTGGTCTGGTGCACCCTCATTCGCATTTAGATTTCGTTTTCCCCAAGAAGCCGACCGTATGTATCGGGCTTGTCATCGCAACGATTCCTGCTTCAATCAGCTGGTTTGCAGCCTGTCCTCTGCCCTGAAGCTTTCCAGGCGCTCTAAAAAAATCCATTTAACAAAAGGAGGTGCCCCATGAAAGCAGGCATTCTATTTACGGGAACAGGGCCCATTTTAATCTTAACAACATATGCTGCGCTGGACGATCCGAAATTGGTAGAGAAGCTAAACCAGAAGGGTATCAAAAAATACATTGCATACGAAGTGTCCGAAGAGCTGGTCAAACAGCGCTATGGCCAACACTTCGGCGTGATTTTGGGCGATCTCAAACAATCCGATGATCTAAGGGTGCTGGATTACGACGGACATCATGTCTTTTACAACTTCTCTCTGGATGAAATTGGCCAGCCGGTATTCCATGAAGCTTAAACCACAACCCCATCCGTTAAACCGTATGGGTTTAGGAAAGGAATATGAGCATGTATCTAAAACAAAAAGATATATTTTGGAAGATGAGCAAAAATTTCGTAAAGGAAATCATGGATATCGCTGAGACCAAAACTCACCAAGAAGGAGAATGGCTTTTTCAGGAAGGTGATCCTGCGAATGCCTTTTATATGTTGCTTAAAGGCCGCATAAAACTGAGTCTCGGAGAAACCGGACACATCGTCTATGTTGTCAGCAATGCGGGAGAAGCCTTCGGATGGTCCAGCCTAATTGGCCGGGAACGCTTTTCTGCCTCGGCCGAATGCATGACCCCATCAAAACTGCTCATTTGGGATAAAAACAAATTGCAAAAGGTTCTGGAAAAAGATCCGGTCAATAGCCTTGCACTATATAAACGCCTGGCTGAACTATTGGGCAATCGTTTGCTGCAAAGCTACACTATCATATCTTCTGTGTCGCCGGCTGAAATCCACGCATCCTACGGTACGGGACAGGTCATGGCTTCACCGGAAACGGATCCTGAATAAATTATCTATCAGTCTCCTGATGTGAAGGTGGAGGTAAAAAATGTTTAAAAATATTGTTTTAGCATACGACGGATCTGAGTTTAGCCTCAGAGCGTTGCAGCGTGCCAAGGCGATTGCCGAACGTTTTGAAGCCACTTTATGGTTGGTGCATGTGTTTCGCAATCCCTCTGATCTATTGGGTTATACCGATTTTGAAAAACTGTATGCCAAGCGCAAAAGTGCGGCCCAGGCAACTCTGGATGATGCGAATCAGAAACTGGGCCGCACAACATTTCCCGTAAAAGTGGAATTGAAAGAAGGACATGAGACCGAATTGATACTAAAGGTCGCCGAGAATTGTAAGGCGGATCTTATCGTTATGGGAACCCGTGGCCTGGGGGCCGTCAAAGGCCTTTTGGTGGGCAGTGTTAGCCGTAAGGTGATTCATTATGCTGAGTGCCCGGTTATGGTCGTCCACTAAATACCTAAATGAGCGTTCCAAAATAAAAATAGGATCTTTATTGTAAAGGAATCCTGTCAATTTTAATATTTTTATTTTGAAACCCCAAGGGGGCTTGCCGATCTCACCACATCTACTGTGTTAGATGTCGTCCCGCATAGTATTACTATAGCGGAACGCCATCTGCCGTGTAGCTGCGGCAACCTCGACAAGCGCTCAATTTAAGTATAGCTAAATGAGCGTTTTAAATTTTAAAAAGATGAAAGCCTCCGGCTTGCCCACAGGGTGAAAATAGATGAGAAATAAGAAGATTCTTATCCGATTTACACATAGAAAAAGTTCTCATCTATTTTCATGCAAGATTCAGATGGTCTTATCTGCCGGATAACTGCCCAGATATTTCATCCATTTAGTCAGGCCTTCCATTTCTTTCAGAACGGCTGCGATCTTCTCCTGTTTGTCCGACCCTTCAAAATCGAGAAAGAAACTGTAGTTGCCCGGATCCGAGCGCAGCGGCATGGAAGCGATGCGCGTCAGGTTGACCCCGGCATCTGCGAACAGTTTGAGCACGGCATACAGCCGACCGGCTTTGTGCGGGACGGCAAAGATGATGGATGTTTTATCACCGTTGTCGGGATGCGGCTCCCGGGCCAGCAGCAAAAAACGTGTCGAATTGGACGGGCCGTCCTCAATGCCTTCCTTGATAATTTCAAGGTCATACAACTCGGCGCACAAAGAGCTGGCAATGGCTGCCGCAGCTTTGGGATTTTCGCGCGCCAGCATCTTGGCCGCGCCGGCGGTATCATAGTACGGGCGTGCTTCAAGCTTGTTGCGCATCAAAAAATTACGGCACTGGGCCAGGGCCTGCGGGTGTGAAAAGACCTGGCGGATTTCACGATAATCGGTTTCCTCGGTGGCCAGCAGACAATGACTGACAGCTACCTTGACTTCACCGATGACTTTCAGGTCGGTGGTGGTCAGCAGATCATTGACCTGGGTGACAGCACCTTCCAGGGAATTTTCCACCGGCACCACCCCCAGGTCGAAGTAGCCGTCTTCGACACCGCGGAAAACATCGATAAACTCCAGACAGGGGATGTAAGCGCCCTTTGGCACCAGCTGACGGGCGGCTACTTCACCATAAGCCCCGTGCTCCCCCTGAAATGCTGCTAGGGACCGATCTTCATCCTGCAACCGCTTGGTTTCGTCAATAATCGTATGCAGCAGCCGCCGGGTAAAGGTGCTTTCGATCAGATCCAGGTTTAAGCGCTCCGCGCGTGCCAGCATGTCATTTTCCTGCTGCGGGTCACTCAGGGTTTCTTTGAATTTATTGGATCGCAAAGCCAGCCCCATTCGTTCCTGGAGCAAAACCAGAAGCTCGCGATCAATCTTGCTAATCTTTTTACGAATTTGTTCCGGTTTCATTTTTGCCTCATTTTATCCGGTTTGTTTTAGCGGTTGACTCCGATGGCAGGTTTTCTAGAAAAGATGCCAACGGTCTCAGACGCCTCATCATGGTTGCAAAAATATCGGGCGTCAGGGCCTGGTCGGCATCGCACAGGGCCTGTTCAGGTTTATGATGCACCTCGACGATCATGCCGTCGGCTCCGGCGGCGGCCGCTGCCATGCTCATTGAATCGATCAGGCTGATGCGCCCGGTGCTGTGGGTCGGATCGATGATGATCGGCAGATGGCTGAGTTCCTTGATGGCCGGTACCGCGCTCAGATCCAGCGTGTTGCGGGTATAGGTTTCGAAGGTCCGGATGCCGCGTTCACACAGAATCACATCCGGATTGCCCTCACTCAAAATGTACTCGGCACAGTTGAGCCATTCTTCGAGGGTGGAATACATCCCGCGTTTGAGAAGCACCGGACGTCCTGATTTTCCGACCTCTTTCAAAAGGGAGTAGTTTTGCATGTTGCGGGTTCCAATTTGCAAAACATCGGCGAACTCGGCCACCCAGGACACATCGCGGGGATCGACCACCTCGGTGACGATGGGCAGTCCGGTTTCCTGCCGGGCTTTTTCCAGTATTTTCAATCCTTGAATACCGAGCCCCTGAAACGCATAGGGTGAGGTACGTGGTTTAAAAGCGCCGCCGCGCAGCATATCCGCACCGGCGGCTTTGACGGCCCGGGCGGTCTCCAGCAACTGTGTTTCACTCTCCACACTGCACGGTCCCGCAATCACAACAAAATCTCGACCTATTTCAACCCCGGATACCTTGACCACCGTGCGCGCTTTGGTTTCGCGGGCGACCAGTTTAAGATTTTTCATGGCAACAATCCTTCATCTAAATAACTTCGGTAGTGCTGTTCTGATTAACCTTCAAATTACCGCCGGTCTCTTAGGCTGCATCTTCCAGCATGTCAAAGGTAAGATAATCAAGAGCGTGGATGCGCTTTTGGGCTAGAACCTGCAGGGCTTTGTCATTATCACTGAAACAAAAGATCATTACCGTTCTACCTAAATGGCTGCCCGCATAGGCATAGCTGTATTTGATGGTAATATCAGCATCCATTAAGGCCTCGATGATTTGAGATAAATGCCCGGGCTCGGTTTGAATTTCAAGGGCCACCACCTCGTCGATGTGGCCGGGGATTTCCATCTGCATTAAAATCTGCCGCGCGGCAATTAAATCCGAAACCAGCAGGCGAAGTTCCCCGTAATTACCCTTGTCGACCAGGGTAAAGGCTCTGGGCGTGATGCCCCTTTCGGCCAGCGCCTTGGTGATCTCATAGAGTCTGTCATGTGAATTTTCGATGGGTACGGAAATTTGTTTTAGTTTCATGTTATCCTCCTATTCCCTGGATTCTGTGTGAAAATTAATGAGAATTCTAACTTGCATTTTATGTTCAAAAATTAAGCAAATTTTAAGTTCCAATAAAAAAGCCCCGAGATTGCTGATCACGAGGCTTTAAAAAATAAAAAACCCCGAGTGGCTCAAGTCCACCCGGGGGTATTAACGCTTAACGATTGGCGTCAGACAACCGGATGGACGCCTCTAAAGCTAAAAAAGAAGCGTCCGAAACTAAAAAATCCAGTTGTGTTGGTGATTGCACCGCTTGTCATTATAATGTTCCGCAAAAAGGATGGCGGCATAAGTGTTGTAGCAAAAAAACGTCCCGCAATCGGATCGTTTTTTTGACAACCACTATAAATCCATGTTGTCTGCCTAGTCAATGTTTTGTTCTAAATACCTGTACTTTGGCCTACCTGTCAATGCTTTTTTAAGGAACCACTGACAGCAATTGCGCCAGCCCTTCCAGCGCCAGCTGATACCCTTGGGCCCGGAATCCTGAAATGCGGGCTGTGGCAATATCGGCTATCAATGAGGTATGCCGAAAAGATTCCCGTTTGTTGATGTTGGAAAGATGGATCTCAACAATCGGTATCGCTATCATCGAAAGGGCATCCCGGATGGCGACACTGGTGTGAGTGTAGGCCGCCGGATTGATAATGATGCCATCAAATACATCGTCTGCCTGCTGAATCCGGTCGACCATCTCGCCCTCATGATTGGACTGGAAAGTTTCCACCCTCAGGCCCAGTTGCTCCGCCCGGGCCTGCAGTGCGTTGTTGATTTCCTCCAGGGTCTGATGACCGTATATTTCCGGCTCGCGCCTGCCGAGCATGTTGAGGTTGGGTCCATGAATGACTAAAATTTTTTGTTGTGCTCTCTTTTCGGCCATCGAATTATCTCCTGGTTTTATTGTGGCGAGATTTTCATACTATACATTTACTGTGGCGGAATTAATTAGCTGATCGTTGATTTTTTGCATAGCCTCCATAAATGCGGCCCGCTTCTCCTGCGCATACGGATTATACTGGTGCATATCATGAAACAATTGCCAGGTATCGTTTTCAACCACTTCCAGAATATGCAGCAAACGCTTATACCCCTCGCTGTCGATACTGAGTGGCGCTGCGCCAAAGGCCGACAGGCTTCTGCCGATATAATGAGTCAGTGCCAGGCTGACGGCGATTTGCTCATCATGATCCTCCGGGGTGGATTCGATCAGGACCAATTCCTTTGATGCCAGATAAGTTTTGATCTTTTGATAATGGTTTGTATCGATTCGGATTGGACTGATAAATATTTTGTGGCCTTTTAAAGAATCCGCAGCGCTATCGGGACCAAAAATCGGATGGGTTGCCAGAATCGAAACCGTTTCCGGCAGCGCTGCCTGCATCCACTGGACCGGATAGACCTTTACCGAGCAGACATCGACAACTACAGCGCCTTCTTTCAAAAGCGGTCCAATGTCTGCCAGCACCTCCTGTAATTTTGAAATCGGGACACATAAAATAATAATTTTTTGGCGGCAAACCTCTTTGAGCGAAGCGGTGCGGGCGCCGCATTTTTTAATCTCGGTTGATTTATCTGTTCGATGGTAAATCAAAACTTCAAAATCTGCGGCCAGATATCTGGCAGTCAGTTTTCCAAAGCGTCCGAATCCAATAATGCCGATCATAGTGCCTCTGCTATGCGTTTAATTCCGTTGATAAGATTTTCCTCTGAAACTGCGAACGATATTCGCAAATGTCTGGCCATACCAAAAACCTCACCGGCAACCACCGCCACGCCGGTCTCTTTTAACAGGCGCCTGGCCAACGCTTCCGAGGTCTCATTATTTTTTAATACCGAAGAAACCTCCGGAAAAAGATAAAAGGCGCCCTGGGGTTGAATGCAGTCAAACATCCGTGAAACTCGTTCATAGGCTATATCTCTTTTTTGCTGCAGGTCCGTTTGCCGAGCGGATAGCCAGTCCGCTCCCAATGCCAGGGCAGCCAGGGCACCGTACTGGGCAAAGGTGCAGACATTGCCGGTCAAATGACTTTGAATTTTAGACAGGGCGGCAATGACCTCAGCCGGAGCGGCAGCGTAGCCGATGCGAAAGCCGGTCATGCTGTAGCTTTTTGAAAAACTGCGCGTCACAATCAACCGGTCGCGGGCTACATCGATGTCGAACATGCTCATATAGACAGCCCCATCATAAACAAATGCGTTATAAGCTTCATCTGCGATAATATACAGGTCGTTATCCGCCGCCAGCCGGGCGACTTTTTGCAAGTCCTCCATGGGATAGACCGCTCCGCTGGGATTGTTGGGTGTGTTGATCAAAATGGCCTTGGTGCGCGGGGTAAGAGCCCGTTCGATGGCAGCGACATTTAGCTGGTGATCTTGCGTTGCCACCGGCACCGGTCGCCCCCCGGCCAGGTTGATCTGCTCGACAAAACTCACCCAGTAAGGCACCGGGACAATCACCTCATCCGCAAAATTGCAGATCGCTTGAAAAATCATATACAATGCCTGCTTGGCGCCATTGGTTATCAGAATGTTCTTCATACCCCATCCGTCAAATTGTTCTGCCAGCCGGGTTCTAAGCTCTAAAAGACCGTTTACCGGGCTGTAGCGGGTTTTTTGGGCACTCAGCGCTTTTTGGGTGGCCTCGATCACCGCCGCCGGTGTATCCAGCTGCGGCTCGCCCACGGCCAGATCGATAATCTGCCGGCCTTCCTGTTGCAACTGCTGAATCAGGGTCGTAAAAGCCACGGTTTGTGAGCCGGCGATGGCGCTTATTTTATTGGATAGTTTCATTGGCTCGTATCTTTTGCCGCAGGGTGAGGTCCACCAGCACCAATGCCGCCATGCTTTCGACAATGGGAACGGCGCGGGGCACCACACAGGGATCGTGTCGCCCCTTGGCTTCTAGAACCGTATCTTCGCCCTTAAAATCGACGGTTTTTTGCGGCAGGCTAATGGTGGCCGGGGGTTTGAAGGCGACCCTGAAAATAATCGGCTCGCCATTGGAGATACCACCCTGCACACCGCCGCTGTTGTTGGTTGTGGTACCCAAACGGGCACCTTTTTTTACAAAGGCATCGTTATGCTCAGACCCGCGCATGCGCGCACCGGCAAAGCCCGAACCGATTTCAAAGCCTTTGGTCGCCGGAATCGACAGCATGGCCCGGGCCAGCATGGCTTCGGCTTTATCAAACACAGGCTCTCCCAGCCCGGCGGGAACGTTGCGGCAGACACACGTAATAATGCCTCCCAGGGAATCGCCGGCGTCCTTTGCGTTTTCAATCGCGGCGATCATTTTTTCCGCGGTGGATGCATCCGGGCAGCGCACCGCCGACTGATCGACATCATTGCGACCGATGTTCAACATGTCCACCGGCGGCGCCTCGATAGTAGAAACAGTGTTGACCCAGGCAATAATGTCTATCCCGTATTGTTCGCTTAGAAATTTTTCGGCAATAGCACCGGCAGCCACACGGCCGATGGTTTCTCTGGCGCTGGCGCGCCCGCCGCCGCTTAAAGCCTGGATACCGTATTTCATCTGGTAGGTATAATCGGCGTGCGAGGGTCGCGGTATCGAGCGCATCTGGCGATAATCCCCCGGTCGCTGATCGGTATTTTTGACCATTAGTGCGATGGGCGTCCCCAGGGTCATGCCGTTGTCGACCCCCGACAGAATAGCGACCCGGTCGGCCTCCTCTCTTGACGTTGTCAATTTGCTCTGGGCCGGTCGCCGGCGGTCGAGCTGAGGCTGAATATCGGTTTCATTTAAAGATATTCCCGGAGGGCAGCCGTCAACCGCGGCACCCACCCCGTGGCCGTGAGACTCACCGAAGGTTGTGACCCGAAATAGGGTACCAAATGAGCTGGACATGTATTTTTCCCTCCTAATAGTGGACAGCGTTTGAATCCAATCAATGACGGGTTTGGATTTTCTGGATCTGCATTGAAGTCTATTTTGTTATGTTTCCTGGCGAAGCACAGGCAAGCGCCCTGAACTGTTTGAACCTATTAGGTGAGTTTTCAGGGCGCCCGGAGCAAGCCTTAGAAACATCAAAATAGGCTGCAGCGAGCCAGGGAATTCGAACCCGAAAATCAAATCTTTTACAAGAACTTAACACTAAAGCTTTTCAATATCTTCTTCATTCAACTGAGCAAGGATCTTTCGAACAATTTCATCAATCGACATCTTATCGGTCTGGACGAAAAAATCACAGGCGCGTTCATAAAACGGGCGGCGCTCCACTAACAGGTCATCGATTTCTGCCAGCGTTCCTTTTGGGGTCAGCGCCGGCCGCAAATGTTCGGTGTTGGTATCCGCCCGTATCCGTGAGTGAATGGTGGCTGCTGTGGCAACCAACCAGACCACCTGGCCACTGCTTTTCATGATCTCGATGTTGGCGGCATCGAGCACCACGCCACCACCGGTGGCCACTACCTGTCGCTTCTTTGCGCAGATCTGCTCGAGCGCTGAGCGCTCCATACGGCGAAAAGACGCCCAGCCCTCAGTGTCGATGATCTCTTTAATGCTTTTGCCGCATGCGGTGGTCAGCAGAGTGTCCGCATCTACAAAGTCCCAATCAAGGGTCTCGGCAATGGCATTGCTAACCGTGGTTTTGCCGCTGCAGCGGTATCCGATCAAATAAAGGTTCATGGCTGATATAATCCCTCAAAAACCTGCCAGAAGGCCGGAAAGGATTTTTCGACACAGCTTTCGTTTCGAATCCTGATCCCCGGCACCTTTAAACCTGCGATGGCAAAACTCATGGCGATGCGGTGATCATTGTAAGTTTCAACCACCGAGCCCTGCGGCCGGTCACCCCTGATCGTCAAGGTGCTTTGGGTGCAGCTGGCTTCGATACCCATTTTGTTGAGCTCGGTTACCGTGGCGTATAGGCGGTCGCTTTCTTTTGATTTCAGGTGAGCCACATTTTTGATCACGGTGGTCCCCTGGGAGAAGGCGGCCACCACTGCCAGTGTGGGCACCTGGTCGGGCATACCGGCCAGATCGGCTTCGATGGCCTTCAGCGGCCCACCGGTAACCGCGATGCCGTCCGATTTCCTGGAAACGCGACACCCCATTTGCTCCAGCAAGTCGACAAAGCGCACATCGCCCTGAAGCGAATCGCTTTTGACGTCCATCACCTTAATTTCGGTGCCGCCAATGGCCGCCGCGCTCCAAAAATAGGCTGCCTGGGAGCAATCCGCTTCAACAGCATATTGGCCGGCACGATACGATTGCCCTCCGGAAATGCGAAATTTGTGATAGCCCTCGCGATCCAGCGCAATGCCGAAGCTTTCCATCAGGGCCACGGTCAGGTCGATATAAGGCCTGGACACCGGACCGCCGACCACCTCAATCTCAAGTCCCTGTGGCGTGAGGGGTGCTATCAAAAGCAGTGCCGAAAGGTACTGGCTGCTGTGTTGACAATTAATCTGTACCTGTTTGGTGTTGATCATTGACCCGCTGACCTCAACCGGTGGACAGCCGTTACCGTTAACGGCGCGGGCCTGCACGTTCAATTGCTGCAAAGCATCCAAAAGATCCTGTATGGGTCGCTTTTGCATGCGGGCATTACCGGTCAGGGTGTAGGTTCCTGTGCCCAGCGCGGCCACTCCGGTCAGCAGCCGCATGGATGTCCCGGAATTGCCCAGATCAATCGGCGCAGCGCAGGGCTCCAAACAGCCGCCTGCGCCCCCAACACGCACATCGGTACCATTGACAGCAATTTGAATCCCCATTTGCCGGAGAGCTTCAATGGTCAAGCGCGTATCCTCGCTGATCAGAGCGTTTTTAAGTGCAGACACCCCGTCCGCCAAAGCTGCAGCGATCAGCACGCGATGCGTAATGCTCTTTGAGCCGGGCACGGTTACCTGGCAGCTATTTATCTTTTGTGTTTTTATCTTTTTCATATAGTTTCGAATTAATCTTAAAGCTTTCTCAGATGAAGTGACTAAAATGAGCTAAAGTGCCTAAAGTTAATGTGTCGCTTTGCTCCATCTTTTTATAAAAACGACAGAATTCCTCAACTTTAGTCACTTTAGATCACTTCCAACTTTAACGCCCTTGTCTTTGTACATATCTAAAACATACTACATGTTTATTTGTTCCCTAGTGCCTCTAATACCGCCTCGCGCATAACCTCTACCGGCGCCTGTTTGCCGGTCCACAGCTCAAATTGAAGCGCCCCCTGAAAGACAAACATGTCAAGACCGCTGATGGTGCGGCAGCCTTTAGCGGCGGCCTCCTCTAATAATCGGGTATTCAATGGATTATAAACAATATCCATGACCACCATTTTTTTGGATAGTGCCTGCTTCGCAATCGGCATTGCCGCGGTATGCGGATGCATCCCCACCGGTGAAGCGTTGATCAGAATGTCATAGCGGTTCGGCTGGCATTCGTCCAATGGTAAAAACTCGGCCTGCAGATCGGCGGCCAGCCGTTCGCCGCTTTTGCGGGTGCGGTTTAAAATCGTCAGGCCTCCGGCAACCGTTGCCAATCCAAAACCGATGGCCCGGGCTGCCCCGCCGGCGCCGATGATCGCCACCGCCATTCCGTCTATGGTTGTCTGGGTCTGCAAGGCCTGGATAGCCCCCTGGCAATCGGTGTTATATCCGGTCAGCTTGCCGTTGTGATGGACGATGGTGTTCACTGCGCCAATGCTGGCAGCCATCTGATCAATGTCGTCCAGGTATTCCATAACGGCCACTTTGTGGGGCAGGGTGACACTGAGTCCCCTCACATTCAACGCCTTGATGCTCTTGAGGGCTGCACCCGGATTTGAAACGCAAAATGCCAGGTAAACCGCATTGCAGTCGGTGGCCGCAAACGCCTGATTGTGCATCAGCGGGCTGAGGCTGTGCTTCACGGGGTTGCCGATCACACCAAAAAGGGATGTATGGGCATCAATCATTTTGGCCCTCGATCTGTTTTTTGGACACTGCGGCCGGCGGCAATAATGGCTTCAAAAATACGTTGCAGACCGTTGGCATCCAGCGGTCCGTTGTTTGAGCGCCGCAAACGTTCGATGATCTCTTTTTCACGCCCACGATCGATAATCTGAATGCCGCCCTGTTTTTTTGCTGCGCCGATTTGCTGGGCCAGCAAAAGACGCTGGTTAACTAAATCCAAAATTTTAGCGTCGATCTCATCGATGGCCAGACGCAATGCTGACATGTCAGCCTGCGGCTTGCCGCCGTTTTTCTCAGAATTTGAATCAGGCATACAGGGCCTCCGTGAGGTCTTCTATGGCGATGGGCTCCACCACGGCGTTGCCGATACCAGCGAGTAAAACGAAATGGATGCGGTCCCCGGCTCTTTTTTTGTCTTTGGTGATGGCATCCAGGATTTTTTGCGGATCAGAAGCAAAGTTGTTGGGAAGCTGAAGCTTTGCAAGCAGATCGCGCAGCCGCCGGTTTTCCTGCGCTGCGAGCAGACCTCTTTTGACCGCTAAAGCGGAGGCCATCACCATGCCGATGCTAACCGCCTCGCCGTGTGATAGGCCGCTGACTTTTTCAATGGCATGCCCGAAGGTGTGACCGAAGTTGAGCAAACGGCGCTGTCCTTTCTCGGTTTCATCCCGGCTGACAATTGCTGATTTGATTTCTACC
Source organism: Deltaproteobacteria bacterium (assembly GCA_024639185.1). Lineage (GTDB taxonomy): Bacteria > Desulfobacterota > Desulfobacteria > Desulfobacterales > JAHEIW01 > JAHEIW01. Next base: position 12,587 of record JAHEIW010000068.1, read on the forward strand.
GATCTCAGCACAAGCTTTTCAATTGCCGCAGGATCTAGCGCCAGTATCCTTTCGGCATGCTTTTCTAAAAAAGCAAATAAATCTGCATCTGCGATGGCCGCGTGTTTAACGATTTCAGCCAGACCGCAGGAGACTTCCCTGGGCGGCAGGGTTTTTAATAGTTCAAGATCGCAGATGACAAATTCAGGCTGATGAAACAGCCCGACCATATTTTTGTATCCTTGAAAATTAACGCCGTTTTTGCCCCCCACACTGGCATCCACCTGGGCGAGCAGGGTGGTGGCCACAAACCCGAATCGCACCCCGCGCATAAACGTGGAGGCCGCAAATCCGGTAATATCGCAGACAATGCCGCCGCCGACACCGACGATAAACGCGCAGCGATCCGCCTGGAAAGACAGCAGCTGCGCGTAGATTTCCGCAACGGTGTCCAGGGTCTTGATGGCCTCCCCGGTGCCGATGGTAATCACGTCGCTGGCAAAGGCATCCAGTGGATACATTTTGCCGACATTCACATCGGTGATGATAATCGGCTTGGCCACCGGAATGTAGTGCTTTAAATTCTCCAGACGCTCAGCGATTAAAATGCGTGATGGGCTCGAAGTCGTTTCTATTGTAATCGTTTCCATTTTAAATAATTGTAGATTGCAGATTGTAGATTGAATATTTAAGGAATGCTGCCAATTTAATATCGCTATTAGAGAAAGTTGGAGCTCAGCGACTTCCGCAAATATTCAATATTCAATTTTATTTCATGCCGCCACCGAATTCAGGTAACCCTTCAGCTTTGCATGCGCCCACAGCAGCAATTGCTCGGTGGTTTCCCACGAAATGCATTCATCGGTGATGGACACGCCATATTTTAAAGCGGACACATCGCCGGTGAAAGACTGGTTGCCTTCATGCAGGTTGCTTTCCAGCATCAGGCCGATCAATGCTTCGTTGCCGTCCAGGTATTGGCCAATCACATTTTTCCAGACCACCGACTGGCCCTGAAATTTTTTCATGGAATTGGCATGCGAGCAATCGACCATAATCGCCTCCGGAAGATTTTTTTCAATCAGTCTCAAACGCGCTTCTTCCAGACTGATGGGGTCGTAATTGGGTCTTTTGCCGCCCCGCAGGACAATATGCACCCAGGGATTGCCGTTGGTTTGAACCACACAGGTTTTGCCGTCCTGGTTGATGCCCAGAAAACTTTGCGGAGCGCGGGCCGCCATCAGGGCATTAATAGGCGATGATAAATTGCCATCGGTGCTGTTTTTAAAACCCACCGGCATGGATAAGCCACTGGCCATTTCGCGATGGGTTTGTGATTCGGCGGTGCGGGCCCCGATGGCCGACCAGCTGACCATATCGGCAACATATTGCGCGGTGATCGTATCCAGCATCTCGGTAGCGGCGGGCAGACCCATTTCATTTATTTGCTGCAACAGGTTGCGCGCCTTGCGCAAACCGGACGTCATGTCACAGGTGCCGTCCAGGTAAGGATCGTTGATCATCCCTTTCCAGCCCACAGTGGTGCGCGGCTTTTCAAAATAGATCCGCATGACGATCATAAGCGTATCGGCCACCTGTTGGCGCAACCGGTTCAAGCGGGATGCGTATTCAAGGGCTGCTTTTTCATCATGGATGGAGCAGGGCCCCACAATGACCAGCAGGCGTCGGTCCTTTTTCTGCAGGATCGCTTCGATGTGTTTTCTTCCGGCAACAACCGTTTCATTTGCCGCATTGGTTATCGGGATTTCATTTTTTAAAATATGCGGCGCTGTCAGCGCTTTGTATCCGCTAATTCGCAAATCGTCAGTCGTTGATTTCATTTTTGTCCCTCACGTCTCCCTATGATATTTACCTTCTGATGGTGAAAATAAAAAGGCCGCGGATTTTTACCAAACCCACGGCCTTAAAAACAAAAAAGCCGCGAGCTTGAGTCTGCCCGCGGCTTACAATCAGATGTGATGATCCATCAGCGCATGGGCAGACCCCTCCGATAGAAATAAAAATAATAGGATTGCCCGGCTGAATTGATATGTTGTTTAGTCATTGTCATCATAATGCCTTATAGTGATTTTACGGTTTCTATTAGGGATTTTTGCCGCTGTCAAGGTCTTTTTGAAAAATTAGTCCTTGACATTTTATCGGGCCCACTTTAGACAGAGACCTAATGAACCGAATACAACCAACCTTCATAGATATGTCAAGCTGCAATTGGTGGTGGCACACTGCTAACAGGGAGCCGTGCCCATCCATCGAAACCTAATCTAAACATCTAGCGAACAACCGTGGGCCCCTCCCGAGGCGCCCACGGTTTTTTTATTGAATAACCGCTTAAAGGCCGTGGGGTTAAATCCCGCGGCCTTTTTTATGTTGTTTTTAACACGGACTCAAAACAAGGAGGGATTGCATCATGATTAACCAGGCGATTGCAAAGGTGGCAAACGGAGACAACCTTGGTGAAAAAGAAATGACCGAGGTCATGGGGATGTTTTTAGACGGTATGGCCGAGCCGGCTCAGATGGGTGCCTTTATCACCGCCCTGAGGATGAAGGGGGAAACCGTGGAAGAGATCACGGGGGCAGCCATAGCCATACGGTCTAAAACCCAGAAAATTAAAATTTATGGCTCCCTGGTCAATATTGACCGCGATGAAATCAATGTTGAAGAGGAAACGATCTTTGATACCCACGGCAACGGCGCAAACGGCACCCAAACCTTTAATATTTCTACGGCCACTGCCCTTGTAGTGGCTGCTGCCGGACTTCAGGTGGCCAAATACGGGAACTGGGCGCTTTCCAGACAGTGCGGCAGCGCCGATGTGCTCATGAGTCTGGGGGTTAATCTGGACATCAACCATACCGATGTTGAAAAATGCATCCAGGATATTGGCATCGGCTTTTTATACGCACCGCTTTTTCATGGCGCCATGAAAGCAGTGGCGGCACCCCGGCAGCAGGTAGGGTTGCGGTCGATTTTCAATTTGCTGGGGCCACTGACCAATCCGGCCGGGGCCACTGCCCAGGTGCTGGGGGTCTATGATGACCGGCACACCGAAAAAATGGCGCAGGTTCTTCAAAAGCTCGGCACCCGGCAGGCTTTTGTGGTTTACGGGGCTGAGACCTTAGACGAGATCAGCATTTGCGGCCCCACTCAGGTATCTCAACTCAAGGATGACAGCATAGAAACTTTTGAAATGACGCCTGAAGACTACGGGTTTAAACGCGCTGCGCCGGAAGCCATCAAAGGCGGGGATGCCAACCAAAATGCGGCGGTCATTCGCAGCATACTGGATGGACAAAAAGGACCCCAGCGAGACGTGGTGCTGCTCAACGCTGCAGCCGTTTTTGTATCCGCGGGCCTTGACAGCGGATTCAAAGCGGGCATTCAGCGGGCCAGCCAGGCGCTTGATTCCGGTCTTGCCGCCCAAAAACTGGAGTCTTTGGTCGATTTTACGCGGCAATGCGATGTTTTTGTGCGTCGGGCGATTTAAATTCGGTGGAAAGTAAAATGTGAGTGGCCGGCCGCGGGCGCAGTTTGCGCCCGCAATCATGACTAAAGTTTGATATTGATAGCGGGGTTTAAGAGGTCCATTTCGCGGTGGCGGTCTTTGGGTTTCGGCCTTTTGCGGCGATCCCGGCCAATTCGGCGATCGATTGCATGTCTGCGCTCTTTGCCTGACCTGCGTTCAAAAATGCGTTTAAACGTAACGCCGATGCCCTGCCGCCCTGAGTGCACCACCCAGCCTCGTATCCGTTTGCCGCTATAAAATCCGTTGTTGAGAATGAACAGCTCGATGGCTTGACCAAACATAAATTTGGCTCGGGTTTCAATGAAAACACCACTGCGACTGACATTTTTAATGACAGCTTCATATTTTTGATCGTTATAGTTGATAAATATGGGTTTGAGGAAGGGTTTGCGCGGATAGCGCCTTGGATCCTTTTTATGTCTAACACTGTCGGCGTTCACGTCCTGCTCCGCAAATTTCGTTTGCGTATATTGTTTTGCGATAGATCTCATACCGTTTTTCTGCTCTTTTGCCCCCCGTTCACATCCGCACAAGCGCTAATTCCAGGATTCCATTTCAGCCCGGTTGCTGAGCTTTTTGACGATTTCATCTAAAATTTGCCCTAAAATCGGATATTGCCTATTGTAGGTATAAAGAATTTATGAATGTAAGTCAAATAATTCAAAACTATTTTTATTAAATGAGGGGCATTTAAAATTGTGAGGTAAACTTCAATAAATTGGCAAAATTTTTTCATACTTTATGCGTGAGCAATCCCGTATTTTCTTAACCAACTGTTATTTATACTAAAAAAAAATTAGAAACAAACTTGCGATTTTCGCATAAATCTTGCATAAATTATTATTCAATATTTCAGCAGATTGTGCCGATATTAGTTCTTGCAAACGAATGCGTTCTGACTTTTAAAGCTTCATGTTCACATGGCGCTAACTAAACGACACTATTTAATTTAATTAACACCGACGACATAAAAAAATGCTGGACAAAATAATACCCAAACTCCGGTTGCAGGTGGCCAAGGCCCATAAAATACTGCCGTCGGATATCGCCGCCTCCATAGAAAAAGTTTATAATGATATTTTGTTAATGCGCGATTTTACGTTAAATGAATTTCAAAGAATCGAGGATGATGCGAATTTAAACGCAAATGATAGAGATATTGCGCGTCGTCAGGTTCTGGAAAAAGCCATCACCAAGCTTGAAATGCTAAAATCTCGCCGCAGTGCGGCGGATTTGATTGAACGACTGGAAGCTAGATTATCGGAAGATCCGGAAGCCAACGGGGATCGCTTGCTTAAATTTTTAAAGGAGCGGGAGGTCCGGGATCGTCTGGCCGGTATGACTGAATCGCAGATTCTGTCTCATTTTGAAAAATCGCTTTTGGAAGGTAGCAATCAGCTATTGCTGGATGCTATTTTAAACGCACCACCTGGGTTCGAAATGCTATCTGCGAAACTTTTGAAGAAACTTAAACGGGTGCGGGGGAAGCATTATTATCCTGAAGTCGTGGCACAACTCGAGTCCATGCAGGAAATGAATGCCATCCTCATTAAGATGTTTTCGATGGTCAGAGCCGAGTTAGACAAACTCAGAAAAAAATATCTTCCCATATATATTGTTGAGAAATCGGCATAATCTGAATTTATAAATACGAAACGACAGCATGGAAGAAAACCCCGAAAAAAGAGATAACGCCCGCATCGATCATCAATGTCTGGTGACGGTTGAGAACTTAAATGCGGGCACGATCAATAAAGCCAAAATGCTCAATTTCTCTGCCACGGGCTTGTATTTTGAGGCCGATAATTTGATTCAGCCCGGCGATGAAATTTTCGTCGGCATCGATAACTCGCCGTTCGCATCCGAACAGGGTCTTTATGAATGCTATCGGGTTGAAATCATGTGGCGCAAGGAATTGAAAAAATCTGCCTATTACTATGGATATGGGGCCAAGCATGCGATTGATCATCACAAGGTCAATTTGCAGGAGGGCGAATCCAGAAAATGGCAAGATATCCGCAGGCATCAGCGAAGATCCTACACCAAATCCGTTCAGTTTGCAGCCGACGATCGCATTTTTAATGGGCTCATAAAAAATATCAGTTCGGCCGGTGGCTTTATTGAAGTCGATGCGAATATCTCGGCCGGCCAGAGCATCACGTTTGTGCTGCCGTTAAAAAAAGATCAAAAGGCCATTGTGAGAGGTGAGGTCGTTTGGTCCGGTCCCGATGGTTTCGGCTTAAAATTTATCAGCATTGATAAGCCTGAGTCCGTTTAGCACCTTCACCACCGTCCTTAGCGCGCATCATTTTTCGTTTCCCATTGCAGCCCGATAATCGATGCGATCACAAGTATGCCCCCCAGTATCTGCAGCGGGCTGAGTATTTCCCCTAAAAAAAGTGCTGAAATAATACCGGCGGTGATGGGTTCTATGGTGGCGGTGATGCTGGCGTGGGTGGAGCGGATGCGCTTGATGCCTTCAAAATAAAGCCCAAAGGGCAGGATGGTGCCACAGACAGCAATAAATATAATCCAGAACCATTCGGCCGGGGCATAGACCTGCAATAGCGCTTCAAGCGGCGCATGCAGAACATTCCAGGCCAGGGTCGCAAACAACAGCCCATAGAGCAGCACGGTCCAGGGATTGTACTTGCGCATGCCGTACTCGCTTAAAAGCGTGTAGGTGGCAAAGGCCATTGCTGCCAGAAGGCCGCCCACAATCCCACTACGGTTTAGTGAGAACAAATCCAAACCATAGGCACCGACCACCAGAAAGCAGCCTGCCACGGTTCCGACAAGTGCCAGCCCACTCTGGCGGGTCAGTTTTTGGTGCCGGAAAGCAGCCGCATACAGGGCCACAAAAACAGGCCCGGTGTAATGCAGTAAAATAGCGGCAGCCACCTTGATCTTGCTGATGGCAAACAGGTAGAAAAACTGGGCGGCACCGATGCCCAGCACGCCCAGGAGGCAAAAATATAAAAGATCTTTAACCTCGATTTTTAAAAGTTGCCGGTTGCGCCACACCAGCCACAGCAGCAGACCGCCAAAAGCAAGCGTGACCCGCAGCTGAATCAGCTGATAAGGCGACATACCGCGGTTGAACAGGAACTTAGCCCCGGTACCGGCGGTGGCCCACAGAACGGCCGCCAGACAGACGTATAGGTAACCAAGTTTAGAAGATATCAAATGATTCATATTTGTAAGGAATGGTCTTAGGCGAATTTACCAATAAAGGCGAGCAATAATAAATTTTAGGGCTAAAAGCAAGACGTGCAAAAGCTGAAAGAATGGCTTCCTGTTATCCGGTTTCGGCCAGAATATTTCATTGACATCCCAATTCAACATGTTAACTAATCGATACATCCAACATGCCATACCCGCTATAATTCAAAGGAGGATGATATGAAATACCGTTATCTGGGAAACTCCGGCCTACTGATGTCGCGCCTGTCTTTGGGGACCATGACCTTTGGCGCAACGGATTGGGGGTGCGATGAAAAAGAATCCCATACGATCATCAAAAATTACATCGAAGCGGGGGGTAATTCTTTAGACATTGCAGACATCTACGCTGGAGGTCGATCCGAAAAAATCGTCGGAAACCTCATCCCTGAGCTGAATCGCGACGGGCTGATTATCGCCAGTAAATTTTCACTGCCCTCGGGTCCGGCAATCACCCAGTTCGGTGCCAACCGCAAGCAGATAATCTCCTCTTGCGAAAAGAGCCTTAAACGCCTGAAAACCGATTATATCGACCTCTATCATGCCCACGTTCCTGACCCGATAACGCCCTACGAGGAAACCCTGCAGGCGATGGATGATCTCGTGCGGCAGGGTAAGGTCCGCTATACAGGCTCCAGCATGTTTTTTGGGTGGCAGCTGGCCAAGGCGCAAGGCATATCCGTAGCGTACCACCTGGAAAAAATGGTGGCCGGGCAATACATCTACAGCTTAATTCACAGGGAGCTGGAAAGGGAAGTTATACCGGCGGCCATAGATGCGGGCATCGGAATCACCTGTTTCAGTCCACTGGGCGGCGGATTGCTGACCGGAAAATACAAAGGGCAAACAGAACCGCAAAAGGGCTCCCGGGCTTCGTTTCGGACCGAGGTGGACGGCCCGCGTTTCTGGCATCCGACCGGGTATAAAACTGCCGAAATAGTGGCGGATGTTGCCAAAAAATCCGGCATACCTACGACCCAGCTTGCCATTGCCTGGCCGCTCGGGCGGAAGTTTGTTACCTCCGTCATCATCGGCGCCAAAAACCTCAAGCAGCTGGAGGAAAACATGGAATCTGCTGACTGGGATATGCCAAAAGACGTTTGGAATGAATTAGAGGAAAGGACCCGCCCCCGGGAGGAATACCTGAGCTGGTACAATAAATTCAACTATGAGCGCTTTTTCAATGCAAGCGAATTTCACAAACCGGAAGTGGAACTGATTTAAAACCGTTGGTGGCTTTGGCCTGGACCGTTGCGGTCATGCGCCGGGTTCAGGCCTTTTCTTTCTCTCCACGTTCGGTTTCAGTTGTTTTACCACTTCCAACAGAGCTTGGTCGTCTCCCACATTGCCGGGAAATACAATGTAAGGCCTACCTGCAAAGCGGCTTTCAGATCCCAACTGCCAGACCGGCACCCCCGGCAGAATCTGGCCCAGCACCATGGCTTTTTTGACATTCAAGGCCCGCGTGGCGATATCACTGGCGGTAATGCCGCCTTTGGTCAGAATATAGCGCGGAGCGGTTTGAAGGCGCTGCACCATATCGATCAGTCCTTGTGAGATTTTTTGCCCAATTTGAAGGTTGCTCTTAGAATCTTTGCCTGTTACCAGCTGACGATCGGTGAAGATAACAATATCGAGGTTGCGGTGCAGCGCCTGTTCAGCTATTTCGACAGCCCGCTTGATCTCATCTTCGCGCAGCCTATCAGCGAGCAACGCATTGGCATTTATCTCGACCGCCGACACGTCGGTGGCTACGAGCAGAGAATGGATCTGCCGGGTGCTGCGCGGTACATGTGAGCCGACCACCAAGAGGCCGCCGCCCACTGGTGGCATTTTCAATTCGGCTGCCGCCAACAGGGGTCGCGGAATGATGCCAGACCGCACCTGCACAAAGGAAGCAGCTGTGCGGTACAAAAACTGTTTGCCATGGGCTTCGGCTGCTAGCAGGCCCTGCACAAACACCTCCAGATCGCGATAACTGGCGGCATTTACCGCGCAGCATCGGCCATCGCTTAACGCCATCAGCAAGTCAGTTACCGCCTCCGGCCCCCTTTTGCGAAGATCTGCGATCGAAACGCTGGCCACATCTTCAGCCGCCATTTGCCCGTTGGTTTTCTCGGCAATCCAGTCCCGCAAATTTGATGTCCCATACCCAAATGTGCGATCACGGGCAAATTCGGTCTGGGCCGCCGGGACCAGCACACCGCTCTCATCCACATACTGCACGTTATCGACGCTGTAGCGGCCGCCTTCCAGAAAAAACGGAATGATCAACCACCCGTCAAAGGTCTGGTTGAGAGCATCCGACAAGGCTGCGACCTCACCGGGAAAATGCCCGCGCAGCGTTGAATCACTGCGGCTGATGACCACAAATCCACGCTGGGTCTGTGCGGCTGCTG
>JAHEIW010000184.1:0-3573 GCA_024639185.1 Deltaproteobacteria bacterium
TGCAATCAAAGTGCCTTCAAACGCATTGGGGTTCGGACAGTTTAAGGCGCTTAAATTTTATTGAATTGGAAACAAGATGCCTTTTAAAATTGAAGATATCAGTAGCGTAAAGAAAACGCTGCATATCGAAATCTCGCAGGAGGAAGTCGTCCAGGAACTGGATGAAGCCTACAACCAGCTCAAGAAAAGCGCCAAAGTCAAGGGTTTTCGCCCGGGAAAAGTTCCACGGACCGTCCTGGAACGGATGTTTAAAAAGGATGTGCATGCTGATGTGTCTTCGCGTTTAATCCAAAATTCATTCTTCGATGCCATTAAGCAAACCGAACTAAAAATCGTGGGTAATCCCGAGTTGGACCCTCCGGAACTTGCTGCAGATAGTGCATATAAATTTGAAGCCACCGTTGAAATCTCGCCCGATATTGACGATATTGATTTTAAGGGTCTGAAGCTGGAGCGAACCCTGTATGCGCCTGGTGACGACGAGGTGGATGCTCAGCTTAAAGCGCTTCAAAAAGGTATGGCGCAGCATGAAAAGGTTGCTGAAGATCGGCCGGCCCAGGAAGACGATTTTGTTCTAATCGACCTTGAAGGTCTGCACGCCGGTGAACCGGTGCCCGAATTTGCCAAAACGGAAAATTTTAGCCTGCAAATCGGCAAGGCAGTGGTTTCTGAAGATTTTGATAAACAGATTACGGGCATGAAGACAGGCGAGTCCAAAAATTTTACGGTAAATTTCGATAAGGATTTCCCCAATGAGAAGCTGGCCGGACTGGATGTGGCTTTTGAGGTCGTGTTAAATGAAATCCGGCAGGAAATCTTGCCGCCGATAAATGATGCTCTGGCCAAAAAAGCCGGACCATACAAGACTCTGGACGAGCTGAAAACGGTCATCCTGGACAACATCAAACAGGGCTATGACAAACGGACCGAGCAAGAGCTCAACGAGCAAATATTCAAAGAATTGCTTGTCAGAACATCGTTTGACGTTCCAGATGCTATGGTCGAAATGGAGCTTCAGGGAATTGTCGAAGAAGCAGAGCGCTCGTTTGGCTATCGGAATACATCGCTGGAAGAAATGGGTCTATCAAAGGAAACGATTTCAGAAAAATATCGTGACACGGCGGTAAGCCAGGTAAAACGTCATCTCATTCTGGGAAAAATCATCGACCAGGAGAAACTCAGTGTTGACGATGAAGAAGTTGAAAACGGTCTCAAGGAGATGTCGGAAAATTTTAACCAGCCCCTGGAAGGAATAAAACAATTTTACGATCAAAACAAAGATAAGCTTGAGCTCTTCAAGCATACGCTTCTTGAAAAAAAGGCAATTAAACTTATCTTAGACAGTGGCAGCGTTAAGGATGTTAAGCCTGACCAACAGGCAAAAACGAAATCCAAAAGTTAATCGCCACACCCACAGCGACTTAAACTAATGTGCGGGTTGAACCCGATGACCTATTAATAAGGAGATAACTGGTGCCACTGATACCGATGGTGATCGAGCAAAGTAGTCGGGGCGAGCGTGCCTATGATATATATTCGCGGCTCCTCAAAGACCGCATCATTTTTCTCGGGACCGCGATGAACGATGAAATTGCCAATCTCATTATTGCCCAACTGTTGTTTCTGGAATCTGAAGATCCTGACAAGGATATTAACTTTTATGTAAACTCGCCTGGCGGTCTGGTGACAGCCGGTCTGGCGATTTATGATACCATGCAATATATTAAGCCGGATATCACCACCGTTTGCATCGGCCAGGCGGCCAGCATGGGAGCGGTTTTGCTGGCAGCCGGGACCCATGGTAAACGCTATTCGTTGCCGAATTCAAGGATTCTTATCCATCAGCCCATGGGTGGTTTTCAGGGGCAGGCATCGGATATTGAAATTCAGGCCAAAGAGATCCTGCGGATGAAGGATCGTCTGAATCAAATCTTGATGGAGCATACCGGTAAAAAAATTGAGGAAATCCAAAAGGATACCGATCGAGATTTTTTTATGTCGGGTGAGGAAGCAAAGGTGTATGGAATTGTTGACCACGTCATTGCCAACCGTGATGACCTTGACAATTTAGAAAATTCGGAGAGTGAGAATGCCAAAGAAAAAAGATGAAAATGACAATCTTTTCTGTTCTTTTTGCGGGAAAAACCAGTCGGAAGTGCGTAAGCTGATTGCGGGTCCGGCCGTTTACATTTGTGACGAATGCATTCAGCTGTGCAGTGAAATTATCGAGGAAGAAAGTGAAAAAGATTCCAAGGATTCGGATCGTATCCTGGCACCCAAAGAAATTAAGGAAAAGCTTGATGGTTATGTCATCGAACAGGAATCGGCCAAAAAAGTCCTTTCGGTAGCTGTTTACAACCATTACAAGCGTCTGGATTCCGGACTGAGCACCGGGGATGTGGAAATCCAGAAAAGCAACATCATGCTCATCGGGCCGACGGGCTGCGGAAAGACACTGCTGGCCCAAACCCTTGCCCGATTTTTAAATGTGCCGTTTACCATAGCTGACGCCACTTCTCTGACCGAGGCCGGTTATGTGGGTGAAGATGTCGAAAACATCATCCTGTCTCTGCTCCAGAACGCAGACTACGATGTCGATAAGGCCAAACGCGGTATCGTCTACATCGATGAAATCGATAAAATTGCCAGTAAATCCGATAACCCTTCGATCACGCGTGATGTTTCGGGGGAGGGCGTTCAGCAGGCCCTGCTGAAGATCATTGAGGGCACAACGGCCAGCGTGCCGCCCAAGGGCGGTCGCAAGCATCCGCAACAGGATTTTGTCAAAGTCGACACGTCCAACATCCTGTTTATCTGCGGTGGAACCTTCAACGGTCTGGAAAATATTATTCAACGCCGGCTGGGATCAAAGCAAATGGGGTTTGGCGCCAAGATTTTACTCGAGACCGAGCGAACGATCGGCGAAATTCTGATGGATGTTCAGCCCGAGGATCTCATAAAATTCGGCTTGATCCCTGAATTTCTGGGCCGGCTGCCGGTGGTAGCCACCCTTGATGAGCTCAATGAGAACGCCCTGATTCGGATCCTGAAGGAACCCAAGAACGCCCTGCTCAAGCAATTTCAAATGTTGTTTGAAATGGAAGGCGTCAATCTGAGGCTTACCGACAGTGCGCTGGCAGCCATTGCACGGGAAGCCATGAAACGCAAATCCGGTGCGCGCGGCCTGCGGGCAATCATGGAAACCTGCATGCTCGATATTATGTACGAGATTCCGTCAATTTCTGATGTGAAAGAATGTGTCATCGGTGAGGACGTTGTTTTAAACAAGGAGGATCCGATACTTTTATACGAGCAGACCAAGAAGCAAGCTTGATTTTACCATATTGCATGAATGGTTAATCTCTCCATATGCTGCGTTCTCCGCAGGTTTCAGACCTCAACGTACTTCAAGTACGCCTCGCTCTAAAACCTTTGTGCGGCCTTGCCTATGGAGAAATTTCCTCATTCATGTATTAGCGCAGCTCAAATTTTATGTTCTTCTTAATCCATGTTGCTGCTCAAGGTAAATGAGGCCTTAATATTAACCATATTGAACGAAATCAAGAGAATAGT
>JAHEIW010000184.1:3673-6006 GCA_024639185.1 Deltaproteobacteria bacterium
CCGCTTTTTGTCGGGCGAACCAAATCGGTCAACGCGTTGGCGGATGCCATGAACAAGGACAAGCTTGTTTTCCTGTCAACCCAGAAAAGTGCCAGCGTGGACAATCCCGGTGAAAGCGACATTAACAGCGTTGGCACCATTGGTAAGGTTCTTCAGTTGCTGCGATTGCCGGATGGAACCGTTAAGGCCCTGGTGGAAGGAAAATCCAGAGCCCGGATTGGGCGCTTTTCAATGCAAGATGATTTTTTCCAGGTTGAGGTCGATAAAATCATCGAACCGGTAATTAACGAAGCCGAAGCACTGGCGCTTGTGAGATCGGTCATCAAAGAATTTGAGGAATATGCAAGCGTTAACAAAAATATTTCTAAAGAGCTGGTAACCAATGCCTCGGCCATTGTCGATTTTTCTCAACTCGCTGACACAGTTGCATCACATTTTTCCTTTAAAATAGAGGACAAGCAAAAGCTGCTGGAAACCTTTTCAGCCACCGAACGCCTGTCGCTGCTGTTAAGCCTGATTAAAATGGAAATCGAAGTCTACCGGATGGATCAGCGCATTAAAAACCGCGTCAAAGAGCAGATGGAGCAGACCCAGAAGAATTATTATCTGAACGAACAGATGCGGGCCATCAAAAAGGAAATGGGAGCTGATGACGATCCGGGCGATGATATTAAAGAGCTTGAAGAAAAAATCCAAAACAAAAAGATGTCCGAAGAGGCAACTGAAAAGGTTAAGGGCGAGCTCAAAAAACTAAAAATGATGACACCCATGTCAGCTGAGGCAACGGTGGTCCGCAACTATGTCGATTGGATCATCAGCCTGCCGTGGTTTGAAAAAAGCGAGGTGCGCGACGATCTCGATGAGGCCGAAGGTATCCTCGATGAAGATCACTACGGTCTGGAAAAGCCCAAAGAGCGGATTTTAGAATACCTGGCCGTACAGGCTCTGGTAAAGAAAATCCGGGGACCGATTCTTTGCTTTGTCGGCCCGCCGGGCGTTGGGAAAACCTCTCTGGCCAAATCAATCGCCCGTGCAACCGGACGCAAGTACGTGCGCCTGTCCCTTGGCGGCGTCAGAGATGAGGCTGAGATCCGGGGGCATCGACGGACCTATATCGGGGCTCTGCCGGGTAAAATTCTGCAGTCGTTGAAAAAAGCCGGCGTCAACAATCCGGTATTCTGTCTGGATGAAGTTGACAAAATGAGCATGGATTTCAGGGGCGATCCGTCTGCGGCCCTGCTGGAAGTGTTGGACCCCGAGCAAAATTTCAGCTTCAATGACCATTATCTGGATATGGATTACGATCTTTCAGACATCCTTTTTATTACAACAGCCAACACCCTGCCGGATATACCGCTGCCGCTGCAGGACCGGATGGAAATTATTCGGCTGCCCGGCTACACGGAATATGAAAAATATCATATTGCCAGGGGCTTTCTGGTTCCCAAGCAGATTAAGTTCAACGGCCTGGAGCAAAAAAACGTCCTCTTCAGCAAAAATGCAATTCTGGCCGTTATTCGGCGCTATACTCGCGAAGCCGGTGTGCGAAACCTTGAGCGCGAACTGGCGTCAATCTGCCGCAAATTGGCCAAAGAAGCGGTTAAGGACAAAAATAGAATTGATTTCAAGGTGTCTGAAAAATCGATTGCCAAATACCTTGGACCTTACCGATTCCGGCAGGAACAGGTCGAAGAAAAAGATCAGGTTGGAATGGTGACCGGTCTGGCCTGGACTCAGGTGGGCGGCGAGTTGCTTTTTATCGAAACCCTGATTATGCCGGGTAAAGGCAAGTTGACGGTGACCGGCAAACTGGGCGATGTCATGCAGGAATCAGCCCAGGCTGCTGTGAGTTACGTCCGATCGCGGGCGCAAAATTTGGTGATCGATGAGAAATTTCACCGTAAATACGATATCCATATTCATATCCCCGAAGGCGCTATCCCCAAAGATGGGCCTTCAGCAGGCATTTCCATGTGCACCTCACTTGTATCCGCTCTGGCCAAGCGTCCGGTGCACCGCGACATTGCCATGACCGGAGAAATTACCCTCCGGGGCCGCGTCCTGCCGATTGGCGGTTTGAAGGAAAAAATCATCGCAGCCCATCGGGGTGGCATCAAGAAAATCCTGATCCCCAAAGAAAACGAAAAAGATCTCAAGGACGTGCCCAAAAGCATCTCCAAACAGCTCGAAATCATTCCGGTGGAACACATGGATGAGGTGCTGACCCATGCGCTGATCCTTGATGACAGTCACCGGCTTTTCAGAAATATCGACATCCCGCTTGAGATTACGTCCGAGGAAGCCGAAAAACCGAAAAACCTGATTTAAGTCCA
>JAHEIW010000185.1 GCA_024639185.1 Deltaproteobacteria bacterium
TCTGAACAAATGCCAATGCTGTTAATCTGGCCGCATTCCAGTTTCAGCAAGGCCAGCGCCCTGATATTGTTTCGATCGCCTCGGGCCAGGACGACACAGGGCTCGGGCTCATCCGCAGCCAAGGGGCAAGGCTTGGTCTCACCCAATTCAGCGAATACGCGCTCTCGCGGCGATCTGCGCATCGTCTCCATTTCGGTGTTCAAGTGGTTCATCACCGCATTCTTGCCGGTCATGTCGGTTAGCGCCTGCTGGGACCAAAAGATAATGTCTTTGGCGATATAAGGCTCGAGCAAAGATGCATCCAGGTTGTTCCAGGCTCTTGCCAAGATAATGGCGGCTTCTTTATGCTGTAATTTTGGGTGATCCATTTTTCCTCCATGATGCAAAAATAATTTATCTTTATCGGGTTGTCCTGTTTAGCCCGTTGAGTCCGTTCAATGCGGAGAATCATCTGATTAAATATTTTGTCAGGCGGCGGGGATGCTTGAAGGTCAAAAAGCTTGATGGTCTTATAGGTTCCCTGCTTTGGAAATGACAACGCTTGTCACCGAGGCTAAGAGCAGGCCGATGATTAATCCTGAGAACGCTGCTGCCAGATAACCCCAGATCATCCCCATGACCGCCAGATAAGGCAATACCCGCAGGATGTTTTTCAGCCGGATTGCGTTAGCTGCCGGCATCAAATCGGAGTGGATTTCCATATTAATTCCTTTCGAGGTTTGTGTGTGGCTATTCTGATTGTTCAACTGATTCGAGAATAACACGCGGGTTTGTCAGATACGGACAAAAGAAATTGGAATTTTTACAGGGAGCCGTTTTACAAGCGGAGATTGGATGGATCCCCGGCGAACGGGTTGTTTTGATTGGATTTGACAACGCCTGTCTGATAAGATTAAGTAAACCGATTCCAAAAGGATCGACCGCTCGTATTTGATACCCAATTTTACCCAGGTGGTTTTCCACATTACACGCGTGGAGCACCTGCTAAACGGAACCGCAAGGAGCCGAACATGCCGATCGATGAAAACGAATATATCAAACAAACACTTGAAAGATATACGAATTGCCGCATGGAGGAAATCTGCGATCACATCCTGATTACCAATTTTAAACAGTATATTATGGGCTTCAAAAAGAAGGCCAAAGGCGACTATTCCGAAGGCAATTTCAGGATCGTCAATGCCACAGATATCAACTGCAGCATGATCGATTTCGGCATCGGCTCGCCTCAGGCTGCCCTGGTGGTCAACTGCCTGGCCTACCTGCCGAATCTCAAAACCGTTATCATGGTGGGTATGTGCGGCGGTATTGATGACGTGCTCAAAGAGGGCGATTTTATCGTTCCTTCTGCGGCTATCCGGGGTGAGGGCACCAGCAATCATTATCTGCCAAAAGGGTTCCCGGCCATCCCGGCTTCTTCTGTCAACCTTTATTGCATCGGCGCGGTTCGACAGAGCGGGCGGCTTCCCCGCTGCGGCATTATGTACACTACCGATCGGCGCCTGTGGGAGTTTGACGAGGCCTTTGTCGATTATTTGCGCAATCAGCGCATTCTGGGCATCGACATGGAGTTGGCGACGCTGTTTTCGGTGGCCTACCGTTACGCGGTTCCGATTGGTTCCATTATGCTGGTTTCCGATATGCCGCTGCAAATCGATGGGGTAAAGGACAAAAAAAAGCAGGGCCGGATTTTTTCAAAATACACGTCTGCACACCTGGATTTAGCCCTGGATGCCGTGAAAAAGATGGAAGCCAATTGGGACGATGTGAAAAGGCGGCTGACCAGTGAATGGTAAATCCGGTGGGCATTAGATAGTGAAAACCCGATTAAAATTCCTGTTTCTGGAACCTTTTTTTGGCGGATCCCATCGCGAATTTGCCCGGGGGCTGGTCACCCATTCCCGGCATAATATTGACCTGGTGACCCTGCCGGCCCGCTTCTGGAAGTGGCGCATGCGGGGTGCGGCCCTTTATTTTATCAAAAAAGCGCCTTCCCTTAATAGCTATGACGGCCTGTTGACCACAGGCCTGATGAGCCTTTCCGATTTTAAAGCGCTTTCAAAAGATCCATGCCCACCGACCCTGACCTATTTTCACGAAACCCAGCTCACTTATCCGCTGGCTCCCGGCGAGCACATGGATTTTCAATTCGGCTTTACCGATATCACCACCGCCCTGGCGGCCGACCGAATTCTGTTTAATTCCCAAACCCACAAGGATGCTTTTTTTTCCCATCTTCCGGGATTTTTAAAAATGATGCCCGAGTACCGGCCCCTGTGGCTGGTGGACAAAATCCGCTCCAGGGCGGATGTCCTGTATCCCGGGTGCCGATTTGCGGCAGATGAGTTGCCCGGCATCGATTCACCCCGCGGGAGTCCACCCCTGATCATCTGGAATCATCGCTGGGAGTTTGACAAAAGCCCGGATCAGTTTTTCGAAGCCCTGGATGCGGCCCTGGCCAACGGGGCGGAGTTCCGTCTGGCGCTTCTGGGTGAAAATTTTCAAGCCGTTCCCAAAGCATTTGAGAGCGCCCGCGAGCGCTACGGTGAGCGGATTGTGCAATACGGATATGTTCAATCACGAAAAGAGTACATCCAATGGCTGCAGCAAGGGGCCATTGTCATTAGCAGCGCCCGGCAGGAAAATTTCGGGATCGCCGTGATCGAAGCCATCCGCTACGGCTGCATTCCCCTTTTGCCAAACAGGCTGGCCTATCCGGAAATCATCCCGCCGCAGTTCCATTCCGCGGTTCTGTACGAGGACATCGGCGATCTGGTGCAAAAACTCACCCGCCTGCTCACCCATCACCCCGAGTATCAGGACCTTCGTCGCCGGCTTTCGAGCCACACGGCCCAATTTGCCTGGCAGAATCTGATCGACCGCTACGATGAAGAACTCGAGAGACTTGCCCGTCTGTCTGAACGGTCTAATTTCAGTGATTAATTAGCAGAAATGTGTCGCGAACCGATACGGTTCAGAATCATCTGATATCTCAGCTTTTCAGAGCGGGTTAAAAATACAGATATGTTGATATCCAGGCTTTAGCAAAAGTAAATACATCATCATTGGCAAAGGCCAGCTGAAGAGGATTTCAATTAAATAATGTAATGACTCTTTTTTTTGCCGATCATTTTCGGCGGAATGCGATTATGCGATCATACAAACTCAATTTTTTCGCTGGCTGATTTGACAACAAAGATGCGTACGTTGTTACTGCTAACGTCAGCCGGTGTCATGTAAAAACCCTGGCGATCCGGTGAATAGCCCAGGGTATAACCGGTGATTTTTTCACCGTCGGAAAACGTAACCCTTATCTTGCGGCCGGCGCCGGTAACGTCATCGCTATATTCTTCTTCATAATTTTTATTGCCGTCAAAATCTTTGACCAGAAAAAAAGCCTTTAATTGTTCCACATCTATTGTCTCGGTTCCACCGCTGAGCGTTTCCAGATGAAAGCTTGTCTTGTTGGGGAAAAAATCATTGGTTTTCCCTTTCATCATTGAGCCATCCTTGAATCGGGCAACGACCTTGTTTGTTTCCATTGTCATCTCCTCAGGGGTTTATTTGTATTTAGACAATTTTAGCATCTTTTCTGGTGAAATGCTAATAAAACAGAAATAACAAAAGGTTATCCGGACCGATAAAAATGTCCCCCCAAAGCGTTTGCCAATTGACCTGAGCTATGCGCACTGTTATATTCTGACAAAAATCAGAACCGCAATCAAGAAAGACGCTTTCGATGCAGTCTAAACTTATGCCGACACTGTCCATTTTTTTGCTGGTGGTTGCCTGCAGCCAGACCGGGAAGTTGCAAATGAATGTTGAATCGTTCAGGGGCGCCGATTGGGTGCTCGTGGAAATAAACGGGGAACCTGTGGTCGACCGGGTGCAATCGACCATTCGGTTTCAAGGAAATGATCGGATTGCCGGCTGGGGCGGATGCAATCGCTATTTTGCCAACTTTCGTTCAGGGCACAACTCTTTCCATGTGGGGCCCATTGGCTCAACCCGGCGAATTTGTCCCCCGGTGGTCATGGGGCAAGAAGAGCGCTTTTTCAATGCCCTCCAAAAATCCAGCAGCATCCGCATGGAAGGTGATCATCTGGTGATCGAAAGCGAAGTCACCCGGGAGCCGTTAAAATTCGGCAGGCTCAAAAAGTCCGGCAGTTGAAAGAGGTTGTCCGCACGATCGATACGCGATTTGCGAAAAAACCCGGTCTATGTGAACCGGCTGGCCTTTCGACGGAGAACACGCATTCCATACCGTGCTAGGGTCTAAATCTCGGTTTCTTGCGTCTGTCGGCGATGCCACTGCGACGATCATTCAAGATAAAGGTATGGTTTTTACGGCGATCGGCAAGGCCTGAGCGTCTCTCTTCAAGCGGCTGAGCGGCGCTTTCGTTAAACGTCGGTGTGCTGATTTTTCTCAGATTTTTATTATATTCTCGTATTCTTCTCATCAGTTTACTCTGTCATATACCACAAATATCTTCTTTCCTGCCAACTCCTTCTTTCAACACCGCCATTTAAGAAATATCGGTTATCAGATGATTGGCGTCGATCGACACCCGAGCGGCGATCCGCAACAGGCTGCTTTAACTGCTTTTCAATACGGGAAACGGATTTTTGAGGGTGCAGGCGGGTAACTGTTTTTTGGCGCTGTGGAAGCATAAGGGGTCAGGCATCTCCACTTACTTGTTTAATTCTTGATCAACTGCAACTGTGGACCATTGGATTGGCGGTGTCAGCATGATACAGACACAGTTCTATAGGGGCTTTGTTTTTATACGGTTTTATATGGGGCTTGTCAAGAATTTTTAATAAAATCAATTATATAGGAAAAAATTTACACAGGGGTATGGAATGCAGTGCCAATCCGGGTGTGTAAATAAATACCACCTTCCGAGCCGGATTTTGGGTTAATACACCAGATTTTAAACCAATTTCTTAGCACATAGCGGGCTTTGGGTACAGGCGTATTTTATCTGGCTGCCACAAGAATCAACCTGACGCGGCAAACTTCGTCCGAAAATTTTTTTTGCCCTTTTTATCCTTTAAACCGTTTATATATCATCTGATGGGCATGTGTATACTTGACTATTTTAGTATGGTATAATACGAATACGAAGTTAATCGTTGTTATAATGGATTCATATAAATGAGCCCTCTGAAACCGAAAATTGCGCTGATCGTATCAGCACTCCTGCTGGTGATGAATTTTGTGGCAGGTACTGCCATCGCTGTCACGCCTTGCCCGCCGGAAATCTGTTGCGGCAGTTCCATGCACCACGGAGACATGCTCAATTTTGCACTCCCCGTTCAAAAATGCTGTGACGACTGCAATGATCCGCTCTGTGGCCTGTTAAATGATCCCCTGCGAGATGTAACACCCGTCCAGCCGTCGCCGGAGATCGGGTATTCTGATAGCTCTTATACGGTATTTGCGCAGCCTGCCGGCATCTCCGGCGGACATGTATTGCCATCTAAGCCCTGGCAGCTTCTGGCCTTCAAGGTATTATCGAATCCAGTCCCTCTTTACATCACGCATCTTTCCCTGATCATTTGATCCAACCGATTTTTTCCGTATCGACTTTATCTGAGTGCACGCCTGCGTGGGCACTCCCAAACCATACACCGGCGTTATTTTTTTATGAAATGGAGGTATACACAGTGAAACTGAACAAATGGATCGCTACCCATAAGATCGTCATCGTGCTTCCCCTGCTGGCCCTTGTTTCAGTGGGGATATTTATAATGGCCTATGATCGCGTACAGGCCAAAAATGTCGTTGCGGTTATTGCCAAATCCGATCGTGCCATCGATAAACCGGCCACTGCTGAACTAGCGTCTCCGGCAGTTTTGCCGGCCCAAATTTCAGCAAACACATCTAAAGTTGTTTTTCGGGTCGACAACATGTCCTGCTCCGGGTGTATTTCCACCATCAAGGGCAGCCTGGCAGGTTATGCCGGCATCCAG
>JAHEIW010000186.1 GCA_024639185.1 Deltaproteobacteria bacterium
ATTTTATCCATTTAGCTGCCGGCGATGGGGATGCGGCGGTTTGTGCCCCCGCAGTCAGTTCTTAATTAGTTTTGAGCTATGCGCTATCAGCTATGCTTGCCCCGCTTGCCCCGTAGCTCCGGCAGATGGTACCGGGGTTAAATTTTTCCGAAGGAAAACGAGCGTAGCGGATTTAACCGGGGAGCTGGCACTATAAGTGCCACATTATGGACGCCCCCCCTTGTCTTGCGGGAAAATTTTTTTGACGCGTCCGACCTGCCCGTCGGTCAGTCGAACTTTGATGCCGTGAGGGTGGCGGGCCGCGCGGGTCAGAATGTCTTTGACAAAACCGCGGGTCAGTTTTCCGCTGCGCTGATCTTTTTTCAAAACGATGCTCACCTCGGTTGCGGGTGCGATGTCGCGCCGGTTTTTCCCATCCATTCCGCAAATTTCCTTTCTGAAAAGATCGTACGCCTCACCGTTCGCTTCAGGCTGCCTGTGCATTTTTCGGCCGGCCCCCGCGAAGCGTATAGCGCTTCTGGACCGAGAGCATGGCCTTGCGCAAACGCACCGCCTTAGGCGTGACCTCGACCAGCTCGTCTTCACGAATAAAGTTAATGGCCTGCTCCAGGGTAAACGGTTTAATCGGTGAGAGTGTGACGGCATCGTCTTTTCCGGCGGCCCTCATGTTGGATAACTTTTTTTCTTTGCAGGGGTTGACGTTGATATCATTTCCGCGGTTGTGCTCGCCGATGATCATTCCCTCATACACCGGATCGCCTGGCAAGATGAACAGCCGCCCTCTGGGTTCCAGGTTGCAAAGGGCGTAGGGCACGGCATGTCCGTTGCGGTCGGAAATGATGGAGCCGGTGAAGCGGCTGGGGCATTCTCCCCTGAAGGGTTCGTAGCCGTCGAACAGAGTGTGCATGATGCCCGTGCCGCGGGTATCTGTCAGAAACTCGTCCCGGTATCCGATCAAGGACCGGACGGGTGCGGAAAACTCCATTCTGACCCGGCCGTTTCCGCTGTTGTTCAGATGCGTCATCTTGGCCTTGCGAACCGAGAGTTTTTCGGTAACGATTCCCAGAAAGCGTTCTTCGCAGTCGATCAGCAGCTGCTCGATGGGCTCAAGCCGCTGATTGTTTTCATAGCGGTAGATGACCTCCGGTCGTCCAACACTGAATTCATATCCTTCCCGGCGCATGGTCTCGATCAGGATGGCCAGTTGAAACTCCCCGCGGCCTTTGACGAGAAGGGTGTCCCGGCTGCCGCCGTTTTCCAGGCGGATGGCCACGTTGCCGCGTGTCTCCTGCACCAGACGTTCACGGATCCGATTCAGCTGAACATAGGTACCATCCCGGCCGCCCAGCGGCGAATCGTTTATGCTGAATTTCATTGATACGGTGGGTTCGTCGACGGCAATTCTCTTCAGCGCATGGGGCGCCTCCCGGTTACAGATGGTATCGCCGATCTCCACTGCTTCAACACCCGCCAGAACCACAATATCACCGGCCCGCACTGCATCGATTTCCCTGAGGGTGACTCCGTCGTAGACCTGGAGTTTGGAAACCTTGAGCGGCAAGCCTTCCCCGGATTTGCCGATGCAGACAAGGCTGTCTCTGGATCGGGCCGTCCCGTTGAAAACTTTTCCAATCGCCAGTCGGCCCAGATAATCCGAATAGCCCAGGTCTGAGACCAGCATCTGAAACGGCGCATCGGGATCGTTGACCGGACCCGGAATCTCTTCCAAAATCGTGTCCATCAGGGCGTTCAGATTCGTGCCCTGTTCCTCTATAGTTCTCTGGGCGATTCCGTCCCGGCCAACCGCATACAGCAGGGGAAATTCGAGTTGCTCGTCGGTGGCGTCAAGGTCGATCAGCAGATCATAGATCTCATCTAGAACCGGTTCCGGACGGGCGTCCTGGCGATCGATCTTGTTGATGACCACGATGATCTTCAGGCCGGCTTCCAGGGCTTTTTTGAGAACAAAGCGGGTCTGGGGCAACGGCCCCTCGGAGGCGTCAACCAGCAGGATCGCACCGTCGGCCATGGACAGCGCCCGCTCCACTTCTCCGCCGAAATCCGCATGACCCGGCGTGTCGATAATATTGATGCGGACATCCCGCCACATCACCGAGCAGTTTTTGGCCGCGATCGTAATACCGCGTTCGCGCTCGAGATCCAGGGTGTCCATCAGCCGTTCATTGACTTCCTGATTGTCTCTGAACAGACCGCTCTGGTGGAACATGGCGTCCACCAGGGTGGTTTTGCCATGGTCAACGTGGGCGATGATGGCAATATTTCTTAAGCTGTTGTTGCGCTGTGCTTCCGTCATGGTTTTGATAACTTTCCGTTGGCGTAAATGATTTTTTGGTTGGACAAAGTTGCAGAGACTAATGGATTAATGACCGGATGGCAAGGACTTTTTGTCTGTCCGCATGCCAGCCCCCAAATAGCCCTTTTTACAGATCGGTTACAGAACCTTTTTAATCTCTTCGTGTGGCAGCGCTTTATGACTTTTCAACGGGCTGCTTTTTCATGGACAAGGAGATGCGCTTGCGCTCCGGATCAACAGAGAGAACCCGTACGGTCACTTTCTGCTGCACGCTGACAACATCGGCCGGGTCTTTGACAAAGCGGTCGGCCAGTTCACTGATATGCACCAGCCCGTCCTGGTGGACACCGATGTCGACAAATGCCCCGAATGCGGTCACATTCGTGACGATTCCCGGCACCTTCATCCCCGGCTTGAGATCAGCCATTTCGTTAACGCCTTGGGCGAATTCAAAGGCTTCAAATGCCTGGCGCGGATCGCGACCCGGCTTGGCCAGCTCGGCGAGAATGTCCAGCAGGGTCGGCCGGCCGATCTTGTCGGTGACATAACGGGACAGCTCTATTTTATCTCTCAAACGCGCATCGGCCATCAAATCAACAACAGAGCAGTTTTGATCGCGCGCCATGGCATCCACCACGGCATAACTCTCCGGATGAACGGCACTGGCATCCAGTGGATTGGCACCGTCTTCAATTCTCAAAAAACCGGCCGATTGCTCGTAGGACTTGGGGCCAATGCGGGAGACCTTTATTATTTCCGTTCTGGATGTAAAGGGCCCGTTCTCATTGCGGTAGGTGACGATATTATTCGCCAGCTGGGGCCCGAGCCCCGATACATATGCCAGCAATTCAGCGCTGGCGCGGTTTAAATCCACACCGACGGCATTGACACAGCTGATCACCACGTCATCCAGGGACAGCTTCAATGCCGCCTGATCGACATCGTGCTGATACTGTCCCACCCCGATAGATTTCGGATCGATTTTAACGAGCTCTGCCAGAGGGTCCATCAGGCGCCGGGCGATTGAAACCGCACCGCGGATCGTTAAATCCAGGTCGGGAAACTCACGGCGGGCAGCCTCCGACGCCGAATACACCGAGGCACCGCTTTCATTTACCAGCATAATCGGTGTTTCCTTCAGGGCATCGATTTTGCGGATGAAGGTCTCGGTTTCCCTGCCCGCTGTTCCGTTTCCGACCGCGACCGCTTCGACCCGGTAGCGCTGATGCGATTGGATGATGGTTTCAGCTGCCTGTTGATCCCGCTTGGCGTTCATGTGCGGATAAATCGTGTCATGGTGCAGCAGTTTCCCCTGGCGGTCCAGGCAGACCAGTTTGCAGCCGGTTCGGAAACCCGGATCGATTCCCATCACCCGTTTAGGGCCCAGCGGTGGTGCCAGCAGCAGCTGGCGCAGGTTACGCGCGAACACCTCAATGGCCTGGCGTTCGGCACGCTGTTTGGTGGCGAGCCGAATCTCCGTTTCCATGGAATGCGACAGCAGCCGTTTATAACCATCGGTTACGGCCAGTTTAACCTGCATCGAATCGGCGGCCTCGCCTTTGACGAAAAGGGTTTCGAGCAGCGTCAGAGCATCTTCCTCCGGCGGGGCCATGCTCAGATTGAGAACAGCCGCTTTTTCCCCGCGACGCATGGCGAGTATGCGATGGGAGGGCGTCTGATTGACCGGCTCCTGCCAGTCAAAATAATCTCTGAATTTAGCGCCTTCTGCTTCCTTTCCCAAAATCACCCGGGAATGCAGGATGCCTTTTGTAAAATACAGATCACGCATTTTTTCGCGTGCCCCGGGGTCCTCGTTGATGATTTCTGCCATGATATGGCGGGCCCCCTCCAGGGCATCTTCGCTTGAATGCACCTCTTTTTGCGGGTCGACAAATTCGGCCGCCAGCGCAAGGGGATCCTGCCCGGTTTGTTGCAGTATTTTAAGCGCCAGGGGCTCCAGGCCTTTTTCGCGAGCCATCATGGCCTTTGTCCTGCGCTTGGGCCGGTAGGGCAGATAGATGTCCTCCAGCAATGCCAGATCCGGCGCTGAAGTCACTTTTTGCCGGAGTTCATCCGTAAGATGCCCATGGGTTTCAAGGGATTTGATGATAGTTGCCTTGCGGGCGTCGAGCTCTTCGAGCTGGCTCAACCGGTCTCTGATGGCGGTTATGGCCACCTCATCGAGGTTGCCCGTGGCCTCTTTGCGATAGCGGGCGATGAAAGGAATAGTAGCGCCCTGACCCAGCAGGCGCACTGTGGTCTGCACACCCGCTGGCTTGAGTGCGAGTTCGTCGGCGATTGCGGCAATATGGCCTGGCATCATGGGCTCCTTTTCCCTGACGGGTCTAATCCGGGTTGTTTAACATGTTAAAAATGCGAGGCCTTATAATGCAAGTTCGCAGCTTAAAGTCAAGGTAAAGCAACGCCGGATTTAAGGATGTAAGGGATCAAGTCCTTAATTTTAGCATGGAATGATGATTTGTCCCATTATTTTTCCCGTGAGGCTGGTAAGATGGAATCTGTCAGTCACCGGGTATCTTGCGGATTTTCTGCATGCGGTTGTGGGCAATGGGGATGCGGTGCAGGACCGCTGGGAAAAATCGAATAACCCTGCTTGCCACGCTATCTTGTGGGGTCGACTTGTCCCGTCGTAGCTCAAAGAGCGCCCGTCCTCCGCAGTAGCCTGCTACGGAGGATGGAAAGTCGGAAGCCCATAGGGCGAAGGTGCCCTTGAACATACGAATTGTTTTTAACCACCCGCTTGTTCGCCTTCGGCGGCCTTCGCTCGAGATCACGGAGATAACAGAGAGATCTTTTTCTTTTGTCCAATCGGGAGACGACGATTGGACAAAAACCCTCAATCGCTGCGCGATTAATAAAATCCTCGGTACCTTTAATATCTAATTAGCCCAAAAGCAATTACCTAAAATTTATTATTTGAATGGTGAAAAGTGCCGCCAGGCAGATTGGTTTTGGTTTGCCGGTACCACGCCCGCCATGCGAGCAAGGCGAGGCGGGCGGGTCTCCCGGCAAACAAAAAAATAAACTTATCTCTGTGTCCTCTGTGCTCTCTGTGGTTTAAAAATTCAAATGCTCTGCGGATCAACTATGAGCTATCAGCTTTAAGCTATTATTAATCTGTGTCCCATAAAAACCCAATAATCAGTGAATTCTAATGATTGAAATCCTTCAACCTTTGAACCCCGCCTGCCGCGGCATAGCATGATAATGCGAAGCCGGGAACCTCTGAACCCTGAACCTCTGAACCCAGAACTGGGCACCCTATTTTCTGCCAAAAATAAAGGGAACCGCACTCAGGCCTACTCCGATCAAAATAATATATCCGGTGCCGTCCACAAAATAGGAATATACCATCAGAGCGATGCCACAGATAAGCATTAAAAGTTGGCGGCTTTTTTTCCCATAAGCAAAATAGCCAAGTCCAATAACGCTGAAAAGGACCATAGTAATAATACTGATCTTTGTGTGACGGCCGGTAAGGGCGTCTAAAATTCCGGCATCTCCGGATAATTCTTTTGCCGTCGTCTTGAGATCA
>JAHEIW010000011.1 GCA_024639185.1 Deltaproteobacteria bacterium
TTCCTTTGCGGCGGGTTACCAAAGAGGACTTTGAAGAAAAACGATTTGAATTTCATAAGGAGCTGGCAGAAGATTTCTTTGCTTCTTTTCGCGTTGAAAAAGTCGAAACCTACACGGTTCGGAGAGGTGACAGCATCTGGACGATCTCAAAAGAAAAATTTGATGTTCCGCTGTGGCTGATCAGAAAATACAATGCCCATCTGGATTTTAGCGCGCTGCATCCTTATCAAAAACTCAATATTCCCATCATCCAAAAAAACCAGGTCTAAAAAACGGGTGTTTAAACCATCATCTTTTGCCCGAGAGCTTTGTTGGTCGTCCTCGAAGTTCGCTAACGTACTAAATGTACGCTGCGCTCCTTCTCCTCCTCCCGCCTCGCTCTCGACCAAAATCTAACGGTTTAAACACCCGTTTAACTTTTCCTAAAAGAACTGTTAATTTTCTAATTAAATTCTAGCCTTGTTGAACACCTTAATTTATTTAAGAATAGACGTGAAATCCTGCCAACAGGCGGGGGCTCTCGAACAAAATCTATGCGTTTTAAACCTGGTTTTATCTAAAATTACCTGTTGTTCAAACCAGCAGAAAAGGGATTTTAAAATGGCTTCTACCGTTTAACTTTTTATAAAGGATCCCTTATTCTTAAAAAAACGCTTGGCGTCTTGGCGGCCCACGCCCGCTATGCGAGACCGCAAGGCGAGGCGGGCGGGTTTGCGTGAGGCTTAATCCATTAGGTCACCCGACCATTTCCGGCACAACCGGCTCAACCGATTTATATCGGTGGTGCAATGGTCACCAACAACCTGAGATTGGTTTTGGCACGCAGACCATGAGGTTCGGCAATATCGCTGATGACCACATCTCCGGCTTTAGCCGGCAAGGTTGAATCTCCCTCACCCAGGAATTCACCTTCGCCTTCCAGAATAACCAGGCTAAGCTGGCCTTCAATGTCGTGGCTGTGAACCGGCAGCTCCTGCCCGGGCTGAAAATTGAAATTGAGAATTTTAAAATAGGGTGAATCATGCACCAGAAGTTTTTTAAACGCCTTTTCAGAAAAATCGTTTTCCGCGTAAAGATTGAGCTGTTTCATAGCAGCCTCCTATTGGGTTGATTTGCTAGCATTAATGAAAATATATATGCGATTAACCAGCATAGATGAATGTGCTGTGGGAGATCATTGATATAGGTCAAAATTATTAAAAGAAGACCCGCATACGGTTGCGGGTCAGGACCGTGATGCGGGTCAGGATATCATAACGGGATTATGGGGCCGCAGCTTCAGCGAGTTGCTGGCACGTTGGGTGAAATGGTGACATCTATGCGGCGATTCATGGCCCGGCCTTTTTCGGTTGAATTTGACGCCAGCGGACGCATGGATCCGTATCCGACCGAGATGATCTTTTCAAACGGTAAAATACCGTTGGCGACAAGGTACTGACGGACTGCCTCCGCCCGTTGCTGGGACAAATGTTCATTTATCGGTTCAGGTCCTGTGCTGTCAGTATGGCCGCCGATAATGACATCCGGTTCGCCAAAAGCCCGGATGGCGCGCTGAACTTTACTAAGCAAGGCATAATTATCCGGCATGATCACCGATTGCCCCACTGGGAACTCTATGGTTTTGAGCCGGATAATCAGTTGATTTTCTCTTTTATAAACTTCTGCTTCATGAGGTTCAAAATAGCCCCTGACTTCGCTGAAAAGCTGGTTGAGCTGTTTTTGGGCCGTCAACCGCTCCCGTTGCTGACGGCTCTGGCCTTCCAGAGATGCGATCTTTTGCTGCAGGTCGGTGATTTCCAGCTGCTGCTCTTTGATCTTTTTGGTTGTAAATACTTGATCTTCCCGCTGGGCGGATATGGTCGCAACGATATTATCCAGTTGCTGCTCAAAAGACTGATCCCGCATATCGGGTGCCGCCAGCTGGCTGGACGTCTTGTAAAGCATATTTTCCATGTTGAGAGCCATTTGCTCCGGCGTCATCTGCTGGAGCTTGATGGTTTCTTTGGCGATTTCCATATGGCGGCGCGCAAGAAAAAGGGCCTCATTGGCCAACGTGCTCATCTGTTCCTTTTGGTAAGGATTTTCGGTAATAAATGTATCGGCCTCTGTAAATTTATTTTTAGCAGCCGTGTAGGACGCCGGTGCAATTTTATCGGTTTTTTGTTTTTCGGCTGCTCGCAGCAGATTGCGCACCTGACCAATGGTGCTAACTTTTATTGCCCTTATTTCCAGCTGGCGAAATTTTTCGGCCACCTCGGCCTGGTTTCGCTGAGCATAGCCCAGATTTTCCTTTTCGATGGCATGCGTGAGCTCCAAAAATTCTTCTTCAACGGCTGTATAATCCCTACCAAGGCCGGCTGCTCCGGCCTTGCGAGCCAGCTCGCGTGCTTCGATAACTTCAGGCAGTGTGGCTTTGGAAACTTTTGCTATTTTTTCGGCGCGGTCTATCTGGGCCTGTCCGGTGGCGATGTTTTCAAAAATTTTTGAAAGCTCAGCCCCTTCGTCCAGAAGTCGTTTGGCTTCATTGAGCGAAGATTCGGCCTTTGCAAACCAGGTCGGTGCCAAAACATTTATTTTTTCGTTGCGGGCCAGGGCAATCTCACTGTCCAGTTTGTTAACCAGTTCCTGCGGATGCTCTGATTTTGGGATGGATTGAACCTCCAGCTGGCGGCCGCCGCAGGCCGCAACTAAAAATAAAATCATTAAGAGCCATACGATTCGTTTATAGCAGATCTGTTGTATCATTTTTCTAAACCCTTTTTTATCCGATAGATGACCGCCTCTCGCGGGTATACTATCTGACTATCTGTTTCAAAATAATTATTTTTACAAAATAAAATCCTCAACGGCAAGCTAAAATTGTGGCGTCTTAACCTCAGCGATGATATTTTTTAATAAAAGGCCATCCTGTGTGGTTGTACTTTGACCTTTAAGATATTAAAATGTAAGGTGCACACCGAAGTTTCATATTCCATATTAAGCGTTTTATACCGCTTGTCACTACAATGTTCGGAATAACGCAAAAATGGATGGCGGCATAAGTGTTGGAGCAAAAACCGTCCTGCAATCGGAACGTTTTTTTGACAACGACTATAGACATGAAAACAAACCCCAATACAGATCTCATTCTTTCATATGCCCATACGCATAACCGCTGTTTATCCTGCGGTACCGACGAAAATATGGGTAGACGAAAATACTGCTCTATCGATTGTCGCCAGAAGCTGCGTTACAGTTTGAATATGCGCACAGGTTTGTTAAGAGCGCTCAGCACCAAGTATGCGGTCTTCTATTTTACGACTTCCCTTATTTTTCTGGATGTGTTGCCATATGGCTCAGCGGATATTTTCAGTTTTCTGTTTCCGCGCAGTGTCGGACGAAAACCGGTTGATGATTTCACCACACTGTCCAACGTGTTAGGAAGGGCGTGGTGGGCTGAAAGGCGCCGGACCAACAAGCGCTATATCGCCACCCAGCATGTTTTGGAAAGAGCCAAGAATCAAGATGCCGGCTATAATTCAATCAAACCTTATGAAATCGTGGAACCAGCGCGAATGGCAAAGTCATTGACCTTTCTTAAACTGGGCCGTGCGGACCTGGATTCACCTGAATTGCAAAGGACCATTAAAAGTGCCTACCGACAGCAGGCTAAAACCCACCACCCCGATCAGGGGGGCGACGCTGCTGTTTTCTTGCGGGTTCAACAGGCCTATGAGCAACTGATGGACTGGGCTGAAAACCCGACATACACGCGCCGTCGTGGTTTTCCAGATAAATGGTTTTATGAAGGCAGTACTAGCCGGTGGATACAACCCGCCGCCATAAAACTGGCTTAAAACCGCATAATTTTCCCGATGGCTGCGTTACAATTCGTTTCAAAATGCTCGCGTACTATCGTGTACGCTCCGCTTTTGAAACGAATCAAGCCTTGCCCTTGAAAAAATTCTACGGTTTTAAGCCAGTTTTAGTTTAAACTTTAAACATAATATTGTTTTCAAGGAAAACGATCCTGTTAGCAACTTATTTACTGTAGGATTGTTTAATTAGGCAAATTTTATTACTAACGGGTCTACCCAACAGCGGCGGCGACCACGGCCTGCACATTTTCCAGTTTGGCATTGGCCGGGATATCGCAGCCAGACTGCAATATAAAACCCTGCGGGCCAAGCTGCCGGATGAGACGTGTACAGTATGCGTAGATATCCTCGGGCTGCTTTAAAAACAGCATCGATGCCGGAACATCTCCCATAATACACATGTGATCGCCCAAAATTTCTTTGGCTTTGAAAATAGCGGTTTCACCGTCAAAGGCCAAAATACATTTTCCTCGCGGAAGTTCTTTGAAACGCTCCAGTTCGCGCGTCCAATCCGAATCCAGATGTAACAATGCAATCAGCCCTGCATCAACCACCTGCCACATCTCATTATCGGGCAAATCCACTCCCGGTACGCGCACCTTGGCCATAAAATCATAGCACAGGCCATACGGCCAGAAGGCCCCATAGTTGATGGCATCACCATCACCCACCAGCTCAAATGCTTTGATCATGGTGTCGATATTGGTTCGGGGAGATTTCAAGAAGGCCGCCATCGGTGTGTGGGTGGCATTGGCCGCAAACCCGGAATACTCCAGAACAACCGGTGTGCGATCCGGCTTTTCCAGGGCAACGGCCTTTAAGATTCGATCCAACCGCTGGTTGTATAGATCTTCAGTGCACATGCTATTTGGCTTGTTTTTTTTCACCGCAGACCCGCCCGCCTCGCCTTTTGGACTCGCGTGGCGGGCGTGGGGCGCAAAGTGTGCAAAGATTATCTGATTATCTGGAAGGACTATATAGATCTATGAAACTATCTTGATTAAAAAATATTATTAGAATCGATTTGAAAACATCAGATTTTGGTTGAGAGCAAGGCATAATTCGATTCAAAAACGGAGCGTACACGTCAGTACGCGAGTATTTTGAATTGAATTATAACACAGCTATCGGCCAAAAGATGTGTTTTGAAATCGATTCTACCGTTCGAAAACTGCGCCCGTATCCGCGCTCGAAACCATCTGTGCATAACGGGCCAGATAGCCGCTTTTGACTTTGGGCTCAAATTCGGGCAGGGCAGCGATCCGTTTGCGAATCTCGTCTTCGGTTAATTGCACGTTGAGACGTTTTTGGGGGATATCGATTTCGATAATATCCCCATCGCGCAGTGCTGCAATCGGCCCGCCTGCAGCCGCTTCCGGAGAAACGTGCCCGATGGCCGCCCCGCGGCTGGCGCCTGAAAAGCGACCGTCGGTGATCAGGGCCACCTGCTTATCCATCCCCATACCGGCCAGCGCCGATGTGGGCGAGAGCATTTCGCGCATGCCGGGCCCGCCTTTTGGCCCTTCATAGCGAACCACGATCACTTCGCCTTTTTTAATCTGCGCATCCATGATGGCCTCAAACACATCTTCTTCAGAGTTAAAAATCCGGGCTGGACCCGCATGGGTCAGCATCTCCTCTGAGACGGCAGCCTGTTTTACAATGGCGCCATCGGGCGCCAGGTTCCCGCTGAGAATGGCCAGTCCGCCGCCGCGGTGGACCGGTTTTTCAATTGAACGAATGACCGTATAATCTTTGACGCCGGCGTTTATGTCGGTCAGCATGTCGCCAACGGATTTCCCGTAGACTGTCGGCGGGTTGGTTTTGATGAGCCGGGCTTTGTTCAGTTCGGCCAAAATGGCAGGGATGCCACCGGCATAAAATAGATCTACAACGTGATGGGGACCGGCGGGCGCAATAGAGGTCAAATGGGGCACTTTGGCGGTAAAGGGATCCAGATCTCTGAGGGTTAAATCCAGGCCGGCATAATAGGCCAGTGCCGGAATGTGCAGCGCCGTATTGGTGGAACCGCCCAGCGCCATATCGGCCGCAATGGCATTGTGAAACGCGTCTGCTGTCATGATATCGCGGGGTTTTAAGTCCTTTTTGACCAGCTCGACGGCTTTGTAGCCGGTTTCTTTGGCCAGCCATATGCGTTCCGAAAAAACAGCCGGTGCACTGCCGTTAAACGGCAGCGACATGCCCAGCGCTTCTGAAAGATTGCTCATGGTATTGGCAGTGAACATTCCCGAACAGGAGCCGGCGCCGGGGCAGGCAGCGCATTCAAAGGTATCCAGTTCTTCTTCGGAAATTTTTCCACTTTTAAAACGACCGACAGCTTCAAAAACTTTGTCCAGTCCCGTATCTTTGCCCTGGACCTTGCCTGGCAGCATCGGCCCGCCGGATAAAAAAATCGCGGGAATGTTCAACCGGGCAGCAGCGATCAGCATGCCCGGTATGATCTTGTCACAGGATGCCAGCAAAACCAAACCATCAAAAGGATGGGCTACCGCCATGGTTTCGACCGTGTCGGCGATCAATTCCCGGCTGGGCAGCGAATATTTCATGCCATCATGGTTCATGGCGATGCCGTCACAAATACCGATGGTGTTAAAGACCAGCGGCGTGCCCCCGGCTGCATATATCCCGGCTTTGACCGCATCGACCAGCTTGTCCAGATGCATGTGTCCCGGTATGATCTCATTGAATGAGTTGGCGATACCGATCATCGGCCGTTCCAACTCCCAGTCCGTGAAGCCATCTGCTCTGAGCAGGGAACGATGGGGTGCTCTTTCGGGGCCTTTGGTCATCAAATCACTTCGTTTGCTCATTGTTCTGTTCCTTATATTCAATTACTTATTGTTCATGGGTTTCAACAATTTTTCCACATATACGCTGACGGGGATCAGCTTTTGGGCCAGCATAATCTCTTCAGTTTGTTGCCAGGCGGCCACATCTATTGCGCCAAATCTAAATTTCGCAGAGGGCATCATCAAGATGCGGGTGGCAGGCAATTGCTGGCGAACGATGTCCTCTGGTGTTTCTTTATTGTATTTTAGTAGCAGCGCTATGGCCTTTTCGGTATTGGCCGGGTCCAACGCCTCCCGCCAGCCTTCAAGCAACGCTTTGATAAACCGCTGAACCGTTTCACGTCTGTCCTCAAGCATTTTACGGGTGGTGACCACTGAGTTGGCGACAAATCGGATGCCCATTTTGCTGGGGTCCATTAAATCAAAGCGTTCGCCCGCTTTTATCAGCTTGGCACCGATGATGGGCGCCTGGGCATTACGATACAGAGGCCACAGGTCAACTTTACCCTGGTAAAAAGGGGTATAATCATAACGCACGCTGAAAAGAGTGACTTCATTTTCCTGAATGCCGTATTTGGCCAGCAGCGCACGCATGATGGTTTCATCATTGCCACCATGGGTAATACCGATGGTTTTGCCCTTAAGATCCTGGGGGGTTTTTAGCGGTATTTTATCCGGGCGATAAATCCAATGCAGTGGATTGGTTTGGAAAAGCTGGGCGATGACCACAATCGGAGAACCCTTTGAAACCGCCCTGATCACCTGATCGGCTGAGGCGACGCCAAACTGGGCATGGCCCAATTCGAGCTCCTTGATGGCGTCTTTTTCAGGTCCCCCTGGTTTGACATTTACCGCCAGGCCCTGTTTTTTGAATAATCCGCTGTCAAGGGCGTAAAGGTCTCCGACCACGCTGATGTTATATAGCCACTTAAGCCGGTAACTGACTTCTTCCAGCGGTTTTTCAGCCTCCGGTGTGCAGCCTGCCAAAATTAGGATAAGGATCAAACCCATTACTGGCAAACCGAAATGATCAAACAGTTGTCGCTGCATCTATTACCTCCCGTAGGACCTTTAATCCCTTAAACACTGCCGATGCGTTTTTTAATCTCCATACCCAACCATTCCAGAAACACCAGATAGATTGAGGTGCAAATCCCGATTAAAAAAAGCGCAACCAGAATTTTTGCCAGATCGCTCTGGTAAAGGGCGATTCGTATACTGTATCCGATACCTGCATTGGCTGCAATAAATTCGGCCACAATGGTGCCCACCATAGCCAGGGTGGCACTGCCGACAATAACGGTCATCAGTTTGTGCATATTTTCAAAAGCCCGGATTTTAACCTGAAGCTGCCAGTTCATCCTGCGTGTGGATTCAAAAAAGTGTTCGATTTCAGCCACCGGCTCCGACAATATTCCGATGATTGAGAGCAATAACGGGAAATAGCAGATCATGGCGGCGATGAGTAAGCGGGAGGAAAGGCCGTCTCCCAACAGGATAAAAATAATCGGTGCCACAGCCACAATGGGGTAGGCCTGAATATTGTAAGCCGCCACGCGGATAAACGAACCGATCCAGATGGTTAAGCGTCCGATAATGCCCACCAGCGTTGCCATGCAAATGGACAACAGGTGACCCAGAATGGCAACCGCCAGGGTGTTGAGTACCGCCAGCAGGTAAAGCCAGAAATAGCGCCGGCAGGCCATGCCGATTTCGGAAAAGCCCGGTATGACATAATCGGATAAATTCAGACTATATTTTACCAGCATCAGACCGGCAAAACCGATGAAATAGATCATCAAAAATTGATAAATACGCCTATGCAGCATTGACGATCTCCAGCATGCATTGCTCAAGATCCTTTTCAGCAATCGGCTGACGGCCATTAAAATCCTGCCCCTGCAGCGAAACGGCTTGGGGATTTTTATGGTAACTGCGCAGCACAAGGATCTGTTTGCAAAATTTGGCAACCTCAACCACATTATGCGAGATGTATAAGAAGCAGCGATCAGGGTACAGGGCCTTTATTTTTAATATGATTTTTTCTTTGGTGATTTCATCCACATTGGCCAGGCTTTCGTCCATGATCAGCAGGTCAAAGTCCTGGAGTAAATAACGCGTCAAATTGGTCCGGTTTTGTTGCCCCAGGGACAGTTGTGCGAAGCGGGAATTCAAACAGGGCTCGAGCCCAAACGAATCCACCAATTCTTCCATGCGGCTGTGTTTGGGGGGCGGCGTTATTTGTGTCAGATGATCCTGGACGCTGTGCCAGCCCGGAAGCCGCTCCAGATTATAGGTGTAAAGGACATGCGTCATTTGATCGGTTCGAACAGCTCCGGAAAATGCTGTGATGGACCCGCTAATCATCTTTGCAAGGGTCGTCTTGCCGACACCGGATGGTCCAAACAGGGCGTGAAAACCGGGCGCGGTCACCTGGCAGCTCAGTTGCCGGAAAACGTTTCTGGCCGATCCCGGATACGTATAATTGATGTCTTTTAATTCAAGCTGCATTCTGCCTCTAAGAATATAATGGACCCCAAAAAAACTTAAATTTGAATTAACGACTGGTCTGTGAGCGTCAGCCTCTTCAGGCCCTCGGCAGTCATGACATAGTCATCCTCCAATCCGACGACGCCGGTTTGGGGGAAAACGAATTTGGGCTCCAGGGCCAGCACCATGCCATTTTCCAGCGGGTCTTCAAAACGCGGAGAAATGATGGGGTATTCATCGATTTCCAGCCCGATGCCATGCCCGATGAATTTAACTTGACCTTCCCCATGACCCATAAAGAATTTGGACAGGCCCTCTTGCTGCGCCTTTTGAGCCGCTGCTTCATAGAGCTTTGCACATGAAATGCCCGGACGGGCTTTGTCGACCAAAAGAGCAAGGATATCCTGTGAGCAGGCGTAGGCCTTGTTTAGGCGCTCAGAAAGCGTTCCGACAACATAGGTCCTGAATTGATCGCCGACATAACCGTTAATGGCAACTCCGTAGTCGACCCCAATGGGTTCGTTGCGTCTTATCTTGCGAAAACCGGCACCCTGAGCCATGGCCGGTGTATTACCGGTGCCGCCGTGGGGGCTGTTCAGCAGCGAGACGGTTGCGCCGCTGCGGCCTGCCAACACGTGAGCGTAAGTCATTTCCTGGTTCCAGCCGCGCATGCGCAGGGTGCCCATATGGCCTTCCCGCCTCGCAATCATGGCCAGGTGCCCGTCGATTTCCAGCTCGGTGATGCCCTCGCGAATAATATTTTTCAGTTCCGTCAAACCGGTGTGCAATACGGCAGCGGATTTTTTAATCTGCTCTATTTCATAATCTGACTTAACCATACGCAATCTGCGGATGATGCTGGATATGTCCTTCCAGCTGCATTGCGGCAGGGATTGCTGAAACCACAAATACAGATTTGCCGGCAGAACATCCATCTCTAAACCGGCCCGCTCCAAACGACTAAAGCCGAAGTCGTTTAAGATATGTGGAATTGAATTTTTATTTTCGACCGGGATGATATTTTCTAACGAAGATTCAAGCTCGGCCCGCTTGATATTTTTTAGGACCATCAGAAGGGGCTGGCCGTGGGCGGGCACAAATAAGACAGCAGACTGTATGGTTCCGCTAAAATAATATAGATCAGCGTTTTGCAAAATAAAGGCACCGTCCAGCTGGCGGGCTGCCAGCCGGGTTTGGAATTTTATGATACGCTGATGTATTTCCTGGCGGGGGACGGTCTGCATTATTTTTGCTTCATTTTTTTTCCGACATTCCAGCACCTGGCTACGGTTTGGCCAATCGACCAGTACTGCACACTGCTCATGTCAAACAATAGGGGTTTCACACGGCTAAGATCCACCCTGCCGTCTACGAGCACGGACTCTTCGGCATACGTTTCGACAATTTCACCGATAAACAGATCATGGGTGGGGGTGTCGTAGACATCATAAAGCGTGCACTCCATGTTGATCGGGCATTCGCTGATCATGGGCGCGCTTTCCAGCTGACCGTAAAAAATCTCGAATACATCGGATTTATCTTTTTTCTTGCCGCTGACCAGACCGACGTAATCGGTGGCCACAACCATATCTTCGGATGGAATGTTGACACTGAAAGCCTTGTTCTCTTTGATGCCGGCATTGGTATAGTGGGGCTTGCCCATGCTGAGCGATATCAGAAAGGGTTTGGCGTGATTGACGATGCCGATGTGGGCGATGGTGATAAAGTTGTGCCTGCCTTCTACTTTAGCGCCTACAATCGTCGTTGGTGTTGGATATAGCAGATTGATGCCGTCGAGCGTTTTTTTCATCACGTGCCTCCACTGATTTTCTGTTACACCTTCTGCTGGGTTTGCCGCAAATATAAATACAGGCCTATTCCGCCTAAAATCATCAGTGCGCAAAGAATTTGTCCCATGGAAAAGGACAGAAAGATAAAGCCGATATGGGCGTCGGGCTGGCGAAAAAATTCGATAAAAAACCGCACCGTCCCATAGCCGATCACATAAAAGGCCAGCATGGCGCCTCTGGGTTTTTTTATCTTGCGGATGCTCCATAGGATAACAAAAAGAAAAATGCCTTCAAAAAAAGCTTCGTATAGCTGGGATGGATGCCGCAGGGCTGTGTTAGGCGCCTGAGGAAAAACCATGCCGATCGGTGCGGTGGTTATGCGCCCGAATAACTCCCCGTTCATAAAATTTCCAAGCCGGCCAAAAGTATAACCCAGGGGCACTACGGTAAAATATAAATCCATCACATCCCAGAATTCCAGTTTGTTCTTGCGGATGTACCAGGTGACAGCCAACAATGCCCCGATCAAGCCGCCATGGTATGACATGCCCGAGATACCGGTAAAGGCAAAGCCGTTTGAGAATGAAAACGGCAAAAAGATCTCAAGCGGATGGCGCAGATAATAGGCTAAATTATAAAACAACACATAGCCCAGACGCGCACCGATAATCAGCCCCAGAATGGCGTAGGTGGTGATATCATTAACCTGATCTTTGCTGAAAGCAAAACGTTCCTCATGCGTGATGCGATACAGCACCAGGATATAGGTCAGTGCAAAGGCCACAATATAAGACAATCCATAATACTGGACTTTGAACCAGCCAATTTCAAACAGAACCGGGCTTATGTTTTGCGGCAGATGCTGCCACCAATCCCAGAATTCACTCATCGATAGAGGGTTATCGCTCCTTTCCCATATTTCGGCCCATAATATGGTATATATTTTTTAATGTCAAAGTATCGCCCGGGTTGCGTGGGGCTGAAGTGAATCCACACCGTTTTTAGTTGAAATATTTCATAGGTGTGGAATACTATAACCTATCTCAAAATGCATTTTTCGCGCCTGCAGCGGACAGGCACCCAAGGGCATTGTCACCCCAAGCGGGATAAAATTTAATGACTTCTCTAGAATCGACTGCATCCATCTTTGATATCTCTGTCAACCGCGGCAGCTCGGGCGAGTTCATCATCAACTGGAAAACCAAACACCAGCAGCTGCCGATATCCGTTTATCACGGCACGACTGCTGACACCATCCT
Source organism: Deltaproteobacteria bacterium (assembly GCA_024639185.1). Classification (GTDB taxonomy): domain Bacteria; phylum Desulfobacterota; class Desulfobacteria; order Desulfobacterales; family JAHEIW01; genus JAHEIW01. The sequence goes on from JAHEIW010000011.1 coordinate 12,207, forward strand.
GCACAAAATTCCCTTCAAATTAACCAAAGACCCCGCGGCGGTCATCTTATCGCAGCTGGATCCCAGGGTTCCGCATTATTTTAAAGTCGTTTTTGAAATCGATAAAGCGATCAACGTCGGCGAGCGGCGCCTGCCCCTGCAGGAAACGGTGAACACCCGCGATCTGGGCGGCTACGAAACCGCGGAAGGCCGCCGGATCAAGTGGGGAAAAGTCTTCCGCTCGGATCACCTGGCCCGGCTGTCGGAAGACGACATTGCTTTTCTGCAGCAGATGAAGATTCAAAGCGTGTGCGATTTTCGCACTTCAGTTGAGGTCCAAACCAGGCCGGATCGGTTTCCAACCGATGGGTACGGTACCTATATTCACCTGCCGGTTAACCATCTAAAATTTGAACCCGGTCTCTTATTTGAAAAACTTAAAAATGGAGATGCGAGCTGGTTAACCCCTTCCTTTTTAATTGAAGGCTATCATTTAAACCTGGATCAATTTGCCACCACCTGGGGGGACGTTTTCAGGCAGTTGGCGGAGCCAAAGAGCCTGCCGCTGCTTTTTCACTGTACCGGTGGCAAGGATCGGGCCGGCACTTTTGCAGCCTTGCTTTTGCTTGCACTGGGCGTGCCGGAAGAAACCGTTATCTATGATTACGACCTGTCCAATACCTATATTGCCGATGTCGTCAATCAGATTTATGCGCAATTTAATATTGATGCCGATTACCGTGAGAAAATTGCGCCTTATTTTTCTGCACCCCAGTACTGCATTGAGGCCCTGCTTTCCCATCTGCATGATAAATATGGCTCACCCATCAAATACCTCACATCCCGGGCGGGTGTATCAGAGCAGGTGCTGCAAGCAATCAAGTATCAGTTGCTCGAGTAAAATTTTCAGATTACGGATTTCTTCCCCTCAGCCCCGGGCTTCTGGCAACTGGCTGCTGGCTTTCAGTCTGGCAATTCAGCAGCTTAGCCTATTCTTTAACCCATCGAACAGTAAAATAGTCAGTTGACCTGATCCATTTTTAACTATTTAACGAATCAACCATTTAACGATTTAACTTTTCATTTTCTTAAATTGACATTGCTATAAAAAACCTTTAATATCAATTTTGCCATGTAAAACAAGTGATTGACACATCCGGGCAGCATATCAATATGCCGGTAGATTTTGTCACGTTGAATCGAGCCTATAGTGGATTTATTCAAAATAAAGGTTCCCAATGAAAAAGAAAATATTAGTCGTCGATGATGAAGATTTCCAAAGAGATCTGCTGAATAAGCTACTGAGCAAGGCAGGTTATACAGTGGCTGAGGCGGAATCACCGGAAGTCGCGCTTGCGCTTATGAGAAATGAGGATTTTCCGGTGATTGTAACCGATTTGATTATGCTCGATATGGACGGTGTTGAGTTTTGCCAACGAATCAGAGAAAGAAATTCACAGTCGGTCATCATTGCATTAACCGGGTATGCGGATCTGTACGATCTGCAAAAACTAAAACAGGTTGGCTTTGATAATTATCTGACCAAACCCATCAAGCTGGACAAAATTCAACCGGTTATTGAGGCTGGCTTTGAAAAAATAAAGCAAAGAAAAAAATACGGTCGTTAAGCTCCATATATTTATTTTTTGTTTTTATCATTTTTTGCCAATTGGTCAGGGGCAAAAGATCCGCGGACAACCTTATTCCTTCCGGAATTTTTTGCATCGTAAAGGTATTGGTCTGCCATCTCGATGAGGTCCTCCGAAGATAAATCCTCCCAAGTCGCGTTTTTGTCAATACCGGTTATCCCAAAACTGACGGTAATGGAAACCTCCTGCCCTTCCCAGCTAAAATTCTTTTTTGCAATTTGCTTGCGGAGTCTTTCTGCCAGACGGCTCGCATTCTTGTAGCTGGTCTCAGGCAAAACCAGCAAAAACTCTTCCCCACCATAACGCGCCAGCCAGTCCATATCGGAACGGATCAGCGACAGGATGTGCTGCACAAATTCCTTGAGGACCATATCACCGCATAAATGACCGAACGTATCGTTGACGCGCTTGAAATGGTCAAGGTCACACAAAGCGACAGAGAGCGGGTGATGATAACGTGAGGCCCTTTTAATTTCATGTTGCAGGTGTTCATTCAGGTAGCCGCGATTGTAGCAGCCGGTCAGGGAATCTTTTCTGGATAAAAGCCGTATTTCACCATTGGCCTTTTCCAGTGACTTGTGCTTGCGCTTCAAACGTTCATACAGCAGGGTATTTTCCAGTACCAGTGAGTACTGTTTGGCCAGCATGGTCAGAAGCTTTATGTTCTCCTGTGTGATGAAGCTTTCTTTAATGGGTGTCTTAATCATGACCACCCCCAGCGTTCGTTTGATGGTGGAAAGCGGCAACATGACAATTGATTTGCCGTCTTCAAATGCCAGTGCGGGTATGAGCGCGGGCTGCCTGCGATTGATGATCCAGGAAAATATGCCGCATTCAATTTGATAATCGACTTCTTGTCTGCAGATTTTTTTGCGATCATCGGGTTCGACATATTCTAAAATAAATTCATGGGAATTGTCATCAACCACAAACAACGCGCAAACCTCAATCTCAATTAAACTGCGCACATCTTCCAGAAACACTTCCCATATCTGCCCGATGGTGGCCGGAAAATCGATCCGGTCCTGAAACTGCCCCATGTGCTCTATTTTATCAATGAGTTCCAACAGCGCTATTCTTTGTTCTGACATGTCCACTATCTCCTAAGCTCTCAATATCTTATCAGAAATAATTATTAGCGCAAGCCTTTCAGCTCACCCGGGAGCGCTTTGGCCGGTAACCCTCAATCTGATTTTGCGCTGGATTTTTTTAGCGGTTCGTTGTAGCGTTCAGCTTTATAGTGGTTGTCAAAAAAACAAGGCGATCTAATCTCTGTGGCGTGCACGGCTTTGAGTTAAATAATGTGAAACTGGCAGTCATTAATAAATGAGCAACAAGCAGAAAGTAACCTTATTCATTCAGTGTCTGGTGGATACGCATTATCCCGAGGTGGCCGAGGCCATGGTGCGCGTATTGCAGCGACTGGGGATTTCCTTAACCTGTCCGGGTGATCAAACCTGCTGCGGGCAGCCGGCGTTCAATTCCGGTTATCGCCGCCAGGCGCTGATTGCCGCCAAGCATTTTATTGACGTGTTTAAAGATGCGGACACCATTGTCTGTCCCTCAGGCTCATGTGTGAACATGGTGCGGCATCATTATGCGCAGCTGTTTCAAAACGAGCCCCAATGGTTACCCCGCGCCTTGAATATGGCACGGCGCACATTTGAATTTAGCGAATACCTTGTGGACGTGCTCGACGTTGATGATCTGGGGGCGCACTTTGATGCGCGGGTAACCTATCATGATTCCTGCCATTTGATGCGGGGCATCGGTGTCAGGCATCAGCCGCGAACGCTATTGCAGCATGTAGACGGTATCGATTTTATTGAAATGTACAATTCGGATTATTGCTGCGGATTTGGCGGAACTTTTTCCGTTAAATATCCTGATATTTCAGATGGCATGGTCAGCGATAAGGTTCAAAACATACTGGATACTGATGCCAATGCCGTGGTGGGCTGTGATATGGGCTGTCTGATGAACATCCAGGGTAAGCTCAGCCGCCTGGGCTCTTCCATCAAAGTGATGCACCTGGCGCAAATCCTTGCCTCTTAGTGCTGCTTTGAATGTGGAGAGGCTAATGACTAATTTATCACGAAAGCACGAAAATACCCAAAATACGAAAAAATTGATTTCGTGCTTTTGTGGTTTTTTTTAAATTTTCTTCATCAATTCCGTCTAAAAAAATTAAAATGACAAAAATAACAACTGAAAATTACGTGCCTGAGGCCAGAAAGGCCATTAAAAATCCGGTCCTGCAAAAGGCGCTGGCGGATTTACAGAACCGTTTCGGCCGCGGCACGGCCGAATGTTACCGTCGCTTGCCGGAGGGGCCCGATCTGCGTTTAAAAGCCCATGAGATCCGGATGAAAACCATTGAAAACCTGGATGTTGTGCTGGAAACCCTGGCCGCCAACATCCGCAAAAACGGCGGTCATGTGTATTTTGCCAAAGACAGCCAGGCGGCGGTGAATTATTGCCTGAAAGTTGCCCGGCAACACCAGGTCAAACACGTGGTTAAGGGCAAATCCATGGTGAGCGAAGAGATCGGTTTAAACGATGCCCTTGTCGATGCCGGCATTGAGGTTTCTGAAACGGATCTGGGCGAGTATATCATCCAGTTGGCCGCTGAGACGCCTTCTCATATCATTGCGCCGGCCATCCACAAAACGCGCCATGATGTTGGCAGCCTGTTTGCCGAAAAGCTGGATATCCCCTACGAGGATGATCCACCCAAATTGACCTGGATTGCCAGAAAGGCTTTGCGGCAAAAATTTCTGGCGGCGGATATGGGCACTTCCGGTTGCAATATTGCCTGTGCCGAAACCGGACACATCACAACCGTTTCAAACGAAGGCAATATCCGCATGTCAACCACCCTGCCAAAAGTCCACATGGCGTTCATGGGCATGGAGCGTGTTGCCGCCCGTCTGGAAGATCACGATATTCTTTTAAGGCTTCTGTGCCGGGGGGCTGCGGCCCAAAATATGGCCACCTACGTCAGCTATATTGGCGGCCCCCGCCAGGCGGATCAGGCCGATGGGCCCCGGGAGTTTCACCTGGTTATTCTGGATAACGGGCGCAGCCGGATTCTGGCCGATCCTGAATTTCGCGAGATGCTATGCTGCATCCGGTGTGCGGCCTGCCTGAATGTGTGCCCGGTTTATGCCAAGATTGGCGGGCATTCCTACGGATACGCCTATACCGGACCGGTAGGCGCGGTGGTCACACCTTTGCTGGTGGGGATTAATCGCGCCAAGGACCTGTGTCAGGGGGAGACCCTGTGCGGTGCCTGCCAGGTTGCCTGTGCCGTCAATATCGATCTGCCGCGCATGCTGCTGGCCTTGCGGGAAAAACTGGCCGAAGGTGATCCGGCCTGGCAGGTAAATCCGGCAGATCGTAAGGAAAGACTTTTATGGCAGGCCTGGTCCTGGATCATCCGCAATCGGTCTGTTTACGACCTTGCCCTGCGATTAGCGGCTGTGGGACAAAAACTGATGCCGCAGCGAAACGGTATGATCCGCCGCCTGCCGCCGCCGGTCAATGGCTGGACGCAGGGGCGGGATTTAAAGCCGTTGGCCAATCAAAGCTTTATACGACGCTGGAAAAAAGGCCTTTAGAATGGTGATCGAAGAGATGAACAACAATGGATAGCGGGCATATCATTTTCCGATAGAAAGTTCGAATGAAATGAGAGATTCAGGACAAGAACCGTTTATAAATACCGTCAAAAAGGCTTTGGGAAAATCGCAGGCTGCATCCGGCAGTCAGGCCGATTTGTTTGGCGGTGATATGTCCGCTGAAAGCCGGGCGATATTAGAGCGCATTCAAAACCGCAGTGCGGTGGAGCGCAAAAGACTGCTCGACACCTTAATTAAAGCCGCCGGTCCCATCAACCTGAAAGTAATTCCCTGTGACGGCATCAACACCGTAACCGATGCCATCGCGGCATTGGTCCGGGCAAAAGATCCCGAATGGGGTGAGCAAAAACGGGTCGTGGCCTGGGCCCACCCGCTGATTGAACGCCTGAGCCTGCCGGCTGCTTTGGCCGAACAAAATGTAGGTTTGTTTGTCACCGAGTCGAAAAATACCACGGAAAAAGACATCCGACAGCAGGTTGTCGATGCTTACATAGGTGTGACCTCGGCCGATTTTTGCATGGCTGACACTGCCACTGTGGTGATGCGGGCCCGGCCCGGCCATGCGCGTATCGTATCGCTGGTGCCGGCTATTCATATCGCTGTCATTAAGCTCGATCAGATCGTTGCCGATTTAAAAGAGCTCTACGCCCTGCTTAAATGGGACCCGCATGAGCGGCTGCAGGGCTTATCCAATTGTCTGACGTTTATATCCGGCCCCAGTAAGACCGCCGATATCGAAGCCACCATGGTGCATGGCGCCCATGGCCCGCGGGAAGTCCACCTTTTTGTGATTACCGCCCATGATTGATCCTAAGACCCGTCAGATCACCGAAAAAAATTCGCATCCTTTTTTCGGAACAGTATGATGACAAGCGGTATAACGTATGGCCGCCAGAATTTGATCGGCTTGATTGCGGCTTCCTGCAGAAGTTAAACACCGATATATAAATTCAAAAAAACTATTTTGTGTGCCTTGAAATTGACACCCATTTGCTTCGTTCCTATCTTCCCCGCATGCCTTTAGAAAACAATACTTGAATAGAATTCATTAATGTACACATATTAATCTAAAGTTTGACCTTTTGGAAAGTCCGCCCAGTGAACGTATCTGTGGATTTTGACAATAGCAGGATGTTGGGAAGAAGATTGAGTCGGGAAGACAGTCAAGCTTTGTGCAAGAAGTTGTTCTAATCTAACTCTTTTTGGAGGCACAAAATTGCGACGCGAAGATGTGGTTGAGATCAGTATCGATGGTCCCGTCAGCCGTAAATCCCGGCGCGGGCACTTCTTGCGGGTGGCCGGCCCGATCGGATTTGTTATTGTCATGCTGGCGGCCTTGCTGGCGATTACGGCATATTCTCAGTACAGCAATCGCCGCGGCACAAGGGTGCTTTCGGATGATTTGCTGGGGGCGATTGAAAGACGTATCAGCAGTGAGCTCAAGGCCTTTTTTGAGCCGATTAGAGATACCGCCCGACTAACGGCTGACTTTTTCAATCGTATTTCCTTTGACGTGCACAACCGGGAATTTATAGAGCCAATTGCTTTCAGGGTGCTGGATAACCTTCCCCAGGTCAGCAATTTCATAGTGGCTGATCCCCGGGGTAATTTTTTGATGATCAGCCGGATGCCGGACGGATCCATGCACACTAAAACTATTGCGCGCACGCCGGAGGCGACCCGGGTTACCTGGATCCGTCGGGACACGACCGGCAAGGTGATTGCCAGGGAAATATCCACAGATGATTCCTACGATCCGCGCAATCGGCCCTGGTATACGGAGGCGGTGGCCAGCCGCGATGTGCGCTGGTCGGATTTCTATATTTTTTTTACCAGTCAAGCACATGGTACAACCATCTCTATGCCGATTCTCGGGGAAGCCGACCAACTTCAGGGTGTCTTTGGGCTGGATATCGAATTAAAGGTAATCAGCGCATTTCTTCAAACATTGAAAATTGGCCAGCAGGGTGAGGCCATCATTGTTGACGAAGACGGCTACATCGTTGCCCATCCGGAAATTGAAAAAGCGATAAAAAAAGACGGCGATCGGTACAGGCCGATTCGGGTTGAAGAATTGGGAAATCAGATTTTGAACCGCGCCTACAACCGCTTCCGCATCGATGGGCACGGCCGGCGCGATCTGACCATTGCGGGTAAGCGTTATCTGAGTTCTGCTTTTGCGCTTCCCCGCAAAACAGGCGGAAATTTAACGGTATTTATTTTCGTGCCGGAAGAGGACTTTGTCGGCTTTGTGTCACGTAACAACCGTGCCATGTTACTGATGTCCACCGGCATCGTTGCTTTAGCAGCCCTGATGGCCGGGCTGCTGGTTTTCCAGGGCCTGCGGGCGGAGCGCAACGCCCAGCTGGTGCTCGATCGCCAGGATGAACTCGAGGCCCAGAGCCGGGCTTTCTCCGAACTATCATCCACAGCTGCCCTGTTTGATGCCGAAAATACCGATTCCTTCAGAAAGTTGACCGAGATTGTCACCGATGCGGTCAGCCTGAGACGCACCAGTGTGTGGCATTTCGATGATAACGGCCAATTTTTGCGGTGCGTCGACAGTTATGATCGCGAGAGCAATGGCCATACAGAGGGGACCGTGCTGGCGCGGGCAGATTTTGTGCCGTTCTTTGACATGTTGCAGAACGGTGAAGTTATCAGGGCCGAGGACGCTGAAAATGATAGTCACGTGGCCGAGCTGTACCGGGTGTACCTGCAACCGCTGGGCTGTGAATCATTGTTGGCGGTACCGATTCGGTATCGCGGTCAGACACCAGGGGCCCTGTGGTTCGAGCATGATCGACAGCGCGACGGCTGGTCGAGCGAAGAAATCTCCTTTGCGCATGCCATTGCCGACATGCTGGCGCTTCGGTTGTCAGTGGATCCGGAATGCATCCGTGCATTTACTCAACCGGAAGAAGATACCGGAACTGCAGAGGCACCCGGTGCCCTATCGCCGGAACCAGCTGCGGTTGCCGGAGACATTCGAGCCGAGGAACCTCCTATTGCATCCGATACCGCCCAGCAACGGTCGAGCCCGAATTCGACGGGCAGAAAAACGCCCGTCATCTCGTTTTTGGATCGTCTAAAAGCCGGGGGTATCGACCCCGATCAAACCGCTGCGGATATCTTCCCAGATATGACAGTTCTGGTCCTGCAATTTACCGACACCATATCCCTTGCCGGGCGTATGACGGATACCGAGTCAACAACGACGGTTGATCAAATGGTCGGTCACCTGGAAGATCTGGTCACAGCCCGGGGCATCGACTACATGAAGGTGATGGGGGAGGAAATCGTCTGTGCGGCGGGATTTGACGCTGGATCTGAAGGACATGCCGTTCTGATCGCTGACCTGGCACTCGGGATCCAGAATCACTGTGCCGGCCTGTTTGCATCGCTAAACGCAGCCATGGAATTCCGGATCGGGATCGACACCGGGGCTGTTTTGGGCAGTTCGGTGGGTCGTAAAGCAAAAACATATAATATATGGGGCGAGTCGGTTCGTTTTGCATCCAAGATGGCAGATTCCGGAATACCCGGTGGCATTCAGGTGTCGGAAACCACCTATCGTCGTCTGCGCGCCCATTACCTGTTTAAATTGCGCGGCCGCTATTATTTGCCCAACATCGGTGAAACCTCAACCTATTTTCTGACAGGACAAATATGAACGACGAAGGCGTTATATCAGGAAAAAACGGCACATCGCATGCGGGATCGATGCTGAGGCGCTTGCTAGCAATCATCGGAAAATGGACGATTGGCTTCTGGCAATGGCCGGTTCTATTTATCAGCGATGCCGTTGCCGTCATCTGGCAAAGTTTACGCCCGATTACCTGGCGACGGTCGATCCGCGCCGAGTTTTTGCGTCAGTGTCAGCAGGTGGGCGCACAGGCGTTGCCCTTTATTCTGGTTGCCGGCGTTTTTGTGGGATTTGGCCTGGTCGCACAGGCTTATCACTGGCTCACCGTCTTCGGCAGCACCCGATTGTTCGGCGGATTTCTGTCGGCAATACTCGTACGTGAAATAGCGCCGGTGCTGGTGGGCCTGATTGTGATCGGGCGCAGCGGCTCGACCCTGCTGGTCGAATTGGGTACCATGAAGACCGCAGGCCAGGTCCACATGCTGGATGCCCAGGGCATCGATCCATTCCTGTATCTCGTGGTGCCGCGGGTGCTGGCATTCAGCATTTGTATGTTTTCATTGACGACGGCTTTTGTGGCCGTGGCGCTCTTAGCGGGCTTTTTTTCAGGTGTGCTGATCGGCATCACCCAATTTTATTTTTTCGATTTTCTCGGCCGCGCGATCGGCTCAATGGGTTGGCAAACATATGTGTTGTTCGCGTTAAAGACGGTTACCATTGGCTTTGCAATTGCGCTGATATCATGCAGGACGGCCGTGTCGCTAACCGGCGTCTCGGCCAACGTACTGGATATCATGCCGCGAGGCTTTGCCCTATCGGCGTTGGCGACGTTAATCATTTCGATAGCTCTGACAATTTTATTCTAGCAATGGGTAAGTTGTAATGACAGCAACAGTTAAACGGGAGCGCGTGATTCTGCAATTCGATGATACCGTTTTCACAGACACATCCGGGGCTGTCGCTCAGTCCGATGAAGTCAGCCTGAGTGCCTGCGCTGGCGATCTGATCTTGATCCGTCTGGCCCGTCTGGACCAAACAACAGGCCTGGCAGATGCATGCGCCGGAATCCTGAGGCCAAGCCGCGGTGCCGTCCGTTTTCTGGGACGCAACTGGCCGGAGCTGACACCGGACCAGGCCAATGCGCTGCGGGGTCGGATCGGTCGTGTTTTTAAGACCGGCAATTGGGTTAGTCACTTATCGGTCATGGATAATATATTGCTTCACCAGCGACACCATACCCGCCGATCTGTCCAGCGGCTGTGCGAGGAGGCCGGGGAGCTGTCACAGAAATTTGGCCTTCCCGGGCTTTCTTTAGAGCTGCCCGGGGATTGTACCGCAGGCGACCTGAGGCGCGCGGCCTGTGTGCGGGCATTTCTGGGTCGGCCCCTGCTGATCCTGCTGGAAGAACCCACAAGCGGCATTTTCCTCGAGGTGATATCTGCATTGATGGGCGCCATTCGCGATGCACGTGATCGCGGGGCCGCAGTCATCTGGCTGACACAAAAAGGTTTAATCTGGAAAGATCAAACGCTGCCGGTAACCAGACGCTATCGATTAATCGCCGGGAGGTTGATGGAGGTGACACCGTGAAAGAGATGCTGCCGCAACCGAAATTTCGTTATACCAATGAAACGGTCGGATTGTTTGTGCTAATCTTCGTAATGATTTTTATCGCCGGGCTATTATACTCCGGTCAGGTCCGCAAATGGTTCAATCCCGGTGAAACGCTCAAGGTTGTTTTGCCCGATGAAGGCCTTTTTGGTCTGGCGAAAGGATCGCCAGTCGAAATTCTGGGAACCAAAGCGGGGGAAGTCACGGATATTGTCATCAATCCCGACGAAAAGATACATGCGAATGTACGCATTGATAGTGACATGGCGGTATTTGTACGCAGCGATTCAAAAGCTTCCATTCTCAAGACATTCGGCATCGCCGGTGATGCCTATCTTGAAATTACACGGGGCAGCGGGGCCGAGCTGGATTGGGAATTTGCGGTCCTTACCGTCGAATTGGATCGCAGTACATCCGACACTCTGGCTGAGTTAATCGATAATCTGCGGGAAAAGGTTTTGCCGGTTGTCGATGATGCCCATGAAGCGATCCTTGTCTTGACGGCAGTGGTAAGGGATCTGCAGCACGATGAAAAGGGCGTCCAGAATTTGCTGGCGAATCTGAATTCCATCGCCGATAAGATCGACAGCGGAGAGGGGACTATCGGGCGCCTGCTGACTGAAGATAAGCTTGTAAGAAACTTAGAAGACCTGGTTGCGCGTGTAGCAAAGCTTTTTGACGATTTGAAGGAAACGGTTCAAAACGTTGCAGCGTATTCAGTTGAATTTGATAATGAAACCGGCGATATCCCTCAAATTACGCGCAGTCTGAAAAAGACCATGGCGTCAATGGAAATCGTGATGAAAGACCTTAGCAAAGCAACGCCACAGCTGCCGAAGATTGTCGAAAATGTCGGCGACACTGCGGATAGCGTCCCGATCCTCGTTTTGCAACTGCAACAGGTGATGGTCGAAATGGAGCGTTTGATCCAGCAATTGCAGTCTCACTGGCTGCTGGGGGGTGGCTCCCGCCAGCCGTCACAGGCGGATAGCCGAATATCACCGCTGGAGGTAAACCCATGAGGTGTTATCTGCGTTTGATTTATGGGATGGGATTTATCGGCTTGCTGATGGCAGTTGCTGTTTTGACGCTGAGCGGTTGCGGGTCTTCACCACCGAAGCAAAAAGGTCCGGCCCCCGATAAAGAGCTGCAGCGGTTTAACAGCGCTGCGCGACAGGCCTTTGATAAGAGTCGCTTCGAGCAAGCTGCCAACTTTTACCGTAAGGCACTGGAGCGTGCATACGTGCGCGATGATACAGCCGCAATTCTGGATGCCCAGTATAATCTGGCAGTTTGTTTGCTGAACCTGCAATCCTATGATGAGGCGCTTGAAGTGGTCCGGTGCGCCAACACCGAAATGGCGTTAGCGGATCACGGCAAATCGGTCGATTTTTTGCTTTTGGAAGCCACCGTCCTTCACAGGGGCGGGGATCTGAACGCCGCCTGGCAGGCGACCGATCAAATTTTATCCATTCCGTCACAATCCTCTTCAATTATTAAAAGCAAAACCCATTTTCTGCGGGGCTTGATGGCCAGCGAACAGGAGGACCTGGATCAGTTGCGTGTGGAGATTACCGCCTTAGGGCAACCAGAGCAATCACGGCTGCGGGCCGATTATCAGGAGCTGGTCGGGCGTCTGGCCATGGCCGGACAAAACTGGGATGCTGCTATTGATGCATTTGACAACGCAACGAACCTGCGCCGTGAAATGCTAGATTATCGGGGTATGGTGAGGGTCGTCGTCCTGGCGGGCGAAGCCAGTCAAAAGGCGGGGCGCACGCGGGAGGCTGCCATTTATTATCTGAGAGCCGGCCGAAGCGCTTTTTGGCAGGACCAGTTTGATGATGCCCGCCAATGGCTGAATGAGTCCATCCAGCTGGCTACCAGCGCCAATGAAGATCAAATCATCGAGGAGGCCCGCAGCCTTTTGCGGCAAAATCATTAAAAGGTTTAATTTTTGAGTTGATCCCTGCTCTGAAGCAAGCAGGATGCTTCGGCTGTATTTCAGGCGCCTAAGCATCAAAAACACCAGGACCGCAATGATTGCCGTGGCAGCCATCACCAAAAACGGCAATCCGGTGCCGTTGGGCGCCATCGACCCCGCCCAGGCGTACGGTATGACTAAAAAGAATAGTGTCAGGGTGATGAAGACACCCGGCCAACAAAACATCGGTCACCTCTCACATAAAATATTGATTTTATACTAATTTTTCATATAAGATATTGCATTCATCATTACAAGTCGATTATATTCTGACGTGAAGCACCCTCATAAATAGTAGATCATGTGATCTGGTTTGTCAGCCTCCCGCGGGGCGTTGCCTGTTCGAAAATACGTGATGTCTGATGATATCGTTTATGCAACGGGCTAACTGGCTGGCGGGCAACACGCTCAACCAGTTTATAACCGGAGTTTCTGCCATGAACAAAGAAGCGATCAATAAATGGGTGTTGCTGCTGCTGGTTTTTTTTATCTCGGCTCTTTTTTTGTCAATGATCCGCCAGTTTCTGATGGCCATTTTTCTGGCCGGCATTTTTTCAGCTCTATCCTATGCGCTGTATCGACGCTTTGAAAGCTGGTTCGGCGGACGCCGTGCTTTAGCTTCAATAGTGACCCTTTTGCTAATTGTTGTTGTCGTTATTATACCACTTGGGGCCTTGTTAGGAATTGTTATCGATCAGGCGTTCAAGGTGGGCCAAGCCGCCACGCCCTGGGTGGCTGAGCGACTCTCCCAGCCGGATGAGATCACCGAAGCCTTAAAATCCCTTCCATTTTATGATCGCATCGAACCTTACCGCAATCTGATCCTGACCAAGGCCGGTGAGTTGGTCGGCCATATCAGCGGCTTCTTAATTAACCGTCTGCGATCATATGCCCTGGGAACGGTCAATTTCATTTTTATGCTGTTCATTATGCTGTATACCATGTTCTTTTTTCTTATGGACGGCGATAAGCTGATCGAGAAAATTCTGTATTATTTGCCGCTGGAGGACCAGGATGAGCGCCGCATGTTGAACAAGTTCACTTCGGTCACGCGTGCGACGCTCAAAGGTACCGCGGTCATCGGCATCCTGCAGGGCACCCTGGCCGGTGCGGCATTTGCGGTGGTGGGCATTGACAGCGCGGTGTTCTGGGGCACCATCATGGCGGTACTTTCCTTTATCCCGGGCATCGGTACGGCGCTGGTGTGGGTGCCGGCGGTGATCATTCTGGCCGCCACCGGACACTTTGCCAAGGCCATCGGGCTGGGTGTGTTCTGTGCGGCGGTGGTGGGCAGCATCGATAACCTGCTGCGCCCCATTCTGGTGGGTCGCGACACCCAGATGCACGAGCTGATGATTCTTTTTGGAACCCTGGGCGGTATTATCATGTTCGGTGTGGTGGGCATCATCATCGGCCCGATCGTGGCAGCCTTGTTTGTCACGGTCTGGGAAATATATGGGGCGGCATTTCAGGATATATTACCTTCTGTGGGAATCTCTACGCTTGAGGGTAAATCCAAGAATTCAAATGGGGAGTTGCTTCCCGATGATTTCGACACTGAAGCAGATGCTCCGCCGGAATCTTAGCCTTCGGCTTTAGCAGGTTTCGGGTTTCAGGTGTCTGGTGTCAGGAAGATTTAAATGACAGAGCACAGAACTCAGATGATAGAAGACCAGGAACAGACGGTCGTTTTTAATGAGTCATCTGATCGCTGTAATCTTTTAGCTGACACCTGAGCACTGACACCTGAAACCTAATTGAGAATAGAGGCCAGAAGCGAGAAGCCAGCGGCCAAGGAAGCACTAAAAGCTATTTATAAAATAGTAAATTATTGCCACGGGCAAGGCGAAAACCGATTCAAAGGCGGAGCATACACGTTAGTATTCGAGTATTTTGAATCGGTTTTTAACAAAGCCCATGGGCGTAAGATGCATTTTAAAATAGCTTTTAAATATATGCCGTGGCTGTAATTTCAACTCTAGTATTGAAGGGCAGGCTGCCGGCCTGGATGCAGGTGCGGGCCGGACGACTTTTTTTAAAATATTTCAGGTAGACGTCATTAAAGCGCGCGTATTCTGCGATGTCGAGAAGATAAACTGTAACTGTCAAAACTTTATCTAAGGAGGAGCCGGCCTCTTCCAATATGATTTGTAAATTCTCTAACCCCAGCTCAGCTTCTTCTTCCAGCGTACCCGGCTTTATCTGATTGGTTTGGGGATCCACCGCTCCCTGGCCGGAGACATAGATAATCCCATTGTGGATGATGGCTTGCGAATTGGAACACAGCCAGTGGCCCTAAGATGAATTTTTAAAACGATTTTTTAGATGCCGCAGATATGTTTGACTTCCTCGTTATCGATGAGTTCATCAACCGGTCCCTGGTAGCAGATGCGGCCATTGTCGATAATGTAGCCGTAATCGCTCAAGGATAGCGTAAATTTAACGTTTTGTTCGGCCAGCAGAACCGTCAATCCCACTTCTTTGAGTTTTTGGATACGCTCACCCAGGATCTTGACCAGCACCGGCGCCAAGCCCTCGGTGGGCTCATCCAGCAATAAAAATTGCGGATTGGTCATCAGAGCCCTTCCAATGGCCAGCATTTTTTGCTCCCCGCCGCTGAGCAGCCCCCCTTTGCGGCTGTCCATTTTTTTCAATGCTGAAAACAAATCGTAGACTTTTTGTTTGTCCCATTGCTCACCGGTAGCGCTTGCACGGGCGGCAATTTCCAGATTCTCACCGACCGTCAGGTCGGCAAAGATGCGGCGGTCATCGGGCACCCAGGCTATGCCCTGACGGACCCGTTTGTAGGGCGGTGCGCCGGTCACATCAATGTTGTTAAATTGGATGTGCCCCTGGGCCGGAGGATTCAACCCCATGATGCTTCGAAACGTGGTGGTCTTGCCGGCGCCGTTTCGTCCCAGCAGACAAACGACCTGCCCCTTTTTGACTTTCAGGGACACATCGAAAAGAATGTGGCTCAAGCCGTAGTAGGTGTGAATACCGTCAACCGCGAGCATCATTCATCTCCCAAATAGGCTTGTTGGACTTCAATGTTTTGTCGCACCGTTAGGGGATCGTCCTGAACAATTGTCTTTCCCTGTTGCATGACCATGATGCTTTGCGCCACGCCGAAGACGACTTCCATATCATGCTCACAAAATAAAATTGTTAGACCTTGATCGGCGGCCAGGCGTTGAATCAAGGCCATGGTGGTTGTGGTTTCCTCAGGAGACATGCCGGCGGTGGGTTCATCTAAAATCAGCAACTCGGGCTCATTTCCCATGGCAATGGCAATCTCCAGAATACGTTTGTCGCCATGGGATAGTGAACCGGCCAGGTCCCTTTTTTTATCCAAAAGGCCGACGCTGTCCAGAATATGGTTGGTTTCGTCCACGGCCAGCTGAGCAGCCGGATGAAATAGTTTGTTGCTGAGTTTTTGCTGGGATAGAACCGAGACCTGCACATTGCGAAAGACAGACAGCCGCGGAAAAATATTGGCGATCTGAAATGAGCGGGCAATTCCTTTGCGGCAGATGACATGCGGAGGCAATTTCCCGATGTCTTCGTCAGCCAATAGAATCTGGCCCTTGTCGGGCTGCAATTGTCCGCAGATTAGATTGAATAGAGTGGTTTTGCCCGCTCCGTTGGGGCCGATCACCGCCACCAGCTGTCCTTTATCGACGCTCAGATGCGCACCGTCCACGGCTTTGAAGTCATCAAATGCTTTGTGCAAATTTTTTATGCGAAGCATTCATTTACTCCGTCTGGTATTCACCGTTATATTTTACCCGGGACCGAAAAAGTTGCCGGTAGTTCGTGCCCATAATGCCTTCCGGTAAAAAGAAAATCAGCAAAATTAAAATGACGCCCAGAATAAGCGTCCAGTATTCTGTGTAGGTTCCAACAAAGGTGCGCAGGGATACAATGATGGCAGCACCCAAAATGGGACCGGCAAATGTAAACCACCCACCCAACAGGCACATGATAAATATTTCAAGCGATAGCGTCCAGAACAGCAGATCCGGGAAAATGGACCCTTCCACGACAACGAAGAGAATCCCGGCCACGCCACCAAAGAATGTGGCGATGACAATAGTGATCAACTGGTGGTGACGGACATTGATGCCCACGGCAGCACATCGCTCCGGGTTGTCGCGAATGGCCTGCAGGGTGGAGCCGAAGGGAGATTTTAGGATTAAAAACATCAGCAACAAACAAATGACCGTAACGATCAAAACAAAAAAATAAGAACCGGTTGTGGAGGCAATAAAATCAGGAACGGGGATGCCGTGAATGCCGTCATCACCGCCGGTAAGGTCGTACCAACGAAACGCAATCGCCCAGATCAAAGATCCCAGCGAGATCTGCAGCATGCCGAAATACAGTCTGTTCAAGCGAATACAGAACATGCCGATTAGCAATCCGGCAAAGGCTGCTGCCAGCGGCCCTGCGATTAAGGCAATCCACCACGGCAGGGAAGTTTTAACCAATAACAGTCCGGCGGTATAGGCGCCGACGCCGTAAAAAACACCGTGGTGAAATTGAAACAGCATGCCATGGCCCACGCATAAATTTAAGCTCATGGCCAGCAGTGCCGTTACGAAAATAACGGCCATAAGATAGATGTAGAATCTGGGCAGGAACGACGGCGCCAGAAGCAGCATTATAAAAATAGCGACACTGACGCCGAACGATTTTTGCCGAATCAACTCACCAAACAACGCTTGTTCCTTTCTACCATACAGCCTTAAGCATGCCGGTAGGCTTCAGAGTTAAAATAATCACCACTGCCAAATATGGAAAAATGATCGCAAACTGTGGCCATAGCAATACGCCGAAGGATTGGGTAATGCCGAATATCAGCGATCCGATCAGGGCACCCCACATATTACCCAGCCCGCCGATGGTGACAATTAAGAAGGCCTCTATGATGATGTTGTGATCCATGCCAATGGTCACGCTAATAGTCGGTGAAACCAGGGCGCCGCCAAGGCCGGCAAGCAGGCACCCCAGAACAAAAGCAAAAGCAAACACCCAGCTGACGTTAATGCCGATGGCGCCGACCATCTCCATGTCCACGGCGGCCGCTCGGGCAATTTTGCCTATTTTGGTCTTGGTTGAAAACAACCACAGCCCGACGGCGACCAGCGGTCCGATGATTAACAAAAACAGGTTGTATTTGGGGAATGGTGACCCGAAAACCGATACGGAGCCCTGTAGCACCGGAGGGGGCATGATAGACCGGTAATCTGCTCCCCAGACGATTTTGGTCAAATCGCCTAGAATGAGCATCAACGCAAAGGTGAACAAGAGCAGCATCAGGTGTTCGCGCTGGTAGAGATGACAAAACAGCGTTCGTTCGGCAATCAGGCTGATGAGTGCAACCACCAGAGGCGCAAAAATCAGGGCCAGCCAAAAGCCGAGTGAGCCCCCGCCAAACAGGGTCGAAATGCTATAAGCAGCGAATGCGCCGATCATATAAAGGGAACCGTGTGCCACATTTGGGACCCGCAGCACGCCCAGCACGAAGCTCAAGCCCGAAGTCACGATGAACAGAATCATGGCGCGGCTCAGACCCACCAGAAACGTACTGCTCAAAGCTGCAAGCGTTATCCCCGCTCCGCCTTCCATAGTCAAATGTCCTTAAATGAAATTGAATAAGATGATTTCATCAAGCTGGATTGCCATTCTATGCCTGAATGGAATTGGAATGCCGGAATGTTGGTTTATTGGAATATTGTTTGATGCTTGATCCATGCCGCATTTGGGAAATTTATCCCCCTTATCCCATCATTCCAGAATTCCAATATTCCATTATTCCACATCAAGAAAGCCTGCCCCTAAAGCCTGCATCGGCACGATCCTGCTCAGCGCTAAAATCAAAAGTTACGCTGAGCAGGACCGGCCCTTATCGGAGGGCAGGCGGGCAAGGGATTTTATCGAATGGTTTATTGACCGCGCGCCTTCATTATTTCTTCACATGACGGCATTACTTCCGCGCCTCTGAGGGTGTAAATATCGGATGAAATAGCAACACCCAGTTCGGGTGATAATTTGGTGACGCCAAAATTCATCGGCAAAATCGCTTGATGGTCGCAGGCCCGCATTTCGATCCTGCCCGCCGGGCTCTGGATCTGAAGCCCTTCGAGGGCATCGATGAATTTTTCGGTATCAAGCGAGCCGGCTTTTCTATATGCTTCGGCAATAAAATGGGCGGTGATATAAGCCTGAAAGGCCGGAAAACCGGGCGGGTTGCCGTAGGCGGCCTTATATTTATTGACAAAGCTCCGGTTGGCGGAAATATCCGGATGATAAAAGTTATAGTCGATGGTACCCATAACACCTTCGGGTGCATTCATCCCCAGTGGTTTTAAGACGGCATGATCGGTGGCGCTGTGAATATAAATCCCCATCTTGTCGGCCATGCCGGTGGCCTTGATGGTTTTCATTATGTTGACCATGCTGGCTCCTCCGGTGGCAAAGATAACCGCATCCGGTTTGGCAGCCATAATCGATGTGACGTAGGGAACCAGATCGGGTTCACCGACTTTCCACCAGGATTTGCCGATGACCTTCACCTCCGGTTTGCGGGCTTTGAGATTTCTCCAGGCCGCATCGGCAATCGCATGCCCGTATTCATAATCGTCTCCGGCAATCCAATAAGTGGTATAGGGTTTGGTGGCCAAGGCGACCCCGCCGGATTTACCTGCCATGGCCGTATTTTCTCCGGCCGAAAACACATAGCGATGGCCTTTTTTGCCGGTAATGTTTTCGCTTTTGGAAATCCAGGCGATAAAAGGCACCTTTTCTTTTTTGGCCACAGCCTGGGATATGGCCAGCGCGGCCCCGCTGTTAATGGTACCCACCAGAATATCCACATCTTCACGTAAAACCAATTCTTTGGCAAAATTCAGCGCCAGATCGACCTTAAATTTTGAATCTCGGGTGGTAAACTCGATTTTATTACCCAACACACCTTTTGCGTTTATATCCTTTAAAGCCAGCTTAAACCCATTGAGGGCATCTTTACCGAAAAAGGCAGCTGGGCCGCTGTAGCAATCGATGACACCGACCTTTATATTCTTTGCCCGAGCATTTGCTGGCATCAGAACCAAGGAGATGGTAAAAAGGCCCACCAGCAATGTTAAACTGATGATAAACATATTTTTTTTCATCATGACCCTCCTTCCACTTTTGGGTTGACGTTAAGGTGTTGAAATGAATGCGATTCAGTTTTTATTTTGATATTCTTTCCTATATAGGTTACACATTGAAGTCAAGACTTATTCAAAAGGAAGGGCTCTACCAAAGCGAAATACAAGAAACCATAGGAGGCCCGGTTGAAATTCAATGCTCTAAACGAGAAGCATATCAGGACGCTGCAGCACATGGTTGCGCCGGACCGCTTCTCAACCGGCGATTCGGTACTTGACCTGCACGCCAAGGATCAGTCGCAGCATGGCCCCAGTCGACCTGAAGCGGTCATCTGGCCGCTGGATCGCAACGAGGTGGCGAATCTATTAAGATATGCCAATGACCACCGCATCCCGATAACCGGCTGGGGCTCCGGCTCCAGCCTGGAAGGCAATCCGATCCCCATTCACCAGGGCCTGGTTCTGGATTTTTCACGGATGAACCGCATTCTGGACATTCGGGTCGAAGATTTTCAGGCCGATGTAGAACCTGGCGTTATTTATCAGCATTTGAACGAAAAACTGCGGCACACGGGCCTGTTTTTTCCACCCGATCCCGGGGCCCAGGCCACCGTCGGTGGCATGATTGCCAACAATGCCAGCGGGACGCGCACCGTCTATTACGGATCCACCAAGGATTACGTGTTGCGGCTTGAAGTGGTTCTGGCAAGCGGTGAGATCATCGAGCTGGGCACCCGCGCGGCTAAAACATCTTCGGGCTATGATTTGGTCCATCTGATGGTGGGATCCGAAGGCACCCTGGGCGTTGTGACCGCTGCTACCCTTCGTCTGGTGGGTTTTCCGGTTGAATACTCGGCCGCAATTGGCACCTTTCCTTCCGTCAAGGCGGCCGGCAACGCTGTTTTTGAGATCATCCGATCCGGTCTCAACCCGGCTGCATTGGAGCTGCTGGGCCCCGAATGCATCGAACTTATGAATCGCGAAGAACGGCTGGGCCTGAATGTCTCGCCGACCCTATTTGTTGAATTCCACAGTTCGTCTGCCAGCCATCTGGCCGAAGTGTTGGAAATGGGCCGCGAGATCTGCAACCAACAGGGCTGTACGGAATTTCGATCCGGTCTGGGTAAAGCCGAGCGAGACCATATCTTCAAGGCCCGCCACGCGCTTGGAGAGATGATTATTCGTACCCATCCGGATTGCGGCACCCTGGTGGTTGACGTGGCTGTTCCCAATACAGCCTATCCGGAAATTATTGCTGCCATTGGCGACGAGATGAAGACCACCGGCATTATGGGGTATACGTTCGGTCATGCCGGTGACGGCAACGTGCATTTTAATATTCCCGGTAAAAAAGGCGACCAGAAGCAATGGGCTCAAATTGACAAACTGGTCCAGCGCTTAGTGTCTAAAGCACTTGATCTGGGCGGGACGGCCACCGGGGAGCATGGTGTCGGCCTGGGCAAGAAAAAGTATATGGCTGCCGAGCACGGCAAAAGCCTGGATTGGATGAAACAGATCAAAACCCTGTTTGATCCCAACGGCATCCTGAACCCCGGAAAAATCTTTCCTTGAATGCCATCCCGGGCGCTCTTGAATCCCATCCCCCTGCTTGACCCATTGAATTGTATCATGTATGAATCTAAACTGAGCGTTTCAAATTAATAAAGTTGCAGTCGTAATTACCCTTCATTTCAGTAAGGTTAGATCCTCTCCTATCAAATCCGAGCGTTTATCAGTGGAAAGGGGCTCGATGGGATATCAGCTTGAACTTATCAATGTCTCTAAACTATTTGGAGATGTCAGAGCGGTTGATGACGTATCCTTGAGCATACAGCACGGCGAGTTTTTAACGTTGCTGGGTCCCAGCGGATCGGGTAAGACCACCTCGCTAAACATGATCGCCGGTTTTGAAATACCTGACCGCGGCGAGATATTGCTGGAAAATGAAGATATCACTACGGTGGCCCCGAATGATCGCGGGATTGGCATGGTGTTTCAAAACTATGCGCTTTTTCCCCACTTGGCCGTATCGGATAACATCGCCTTTCCACTTAAAATGCGCAAAACCCCCGGCCATACGATTCAGCAGGCCGTCAGGGAAGCCCTTGAGCTCGTCAAATTGCCCGGATTTGGGAGCCGCTACCCCCATCAACTCAGTGGCGGACAGCAGCAGCGAATTGCCCTGGCCCGCGCCATTGTTTATAAACCCAAGATATTGCTGATGGATGAGCCCCTGGGCGCGCTGGATAAGAAACTGCGGGACCACATGCGGCTAGAAATCAAGCATCTGCAAGAGTCTTTGGACATCACCGTTATCTATGTCACCCACGACCAGGAAGAAGCGCTGACGATGTCGGATCGTATCGCCATTATGAACGAAGGCAAAATTATCCAGCTGGATACGCCGGTGGCGCTGTATGAGTCTCCGGCCAATCTTTTTGTGGCCGACTTCATTGGTGAGTCAAATTTTCTAAAAGGCCAATTTGCGGAAACCGATGACGTCCGCACAGCCGTTGAGACCGCTGAAGGCCTCAAAGTGTGGGTCACAAAATTCAACCAGGCTGCACCCGGAGAGGCGGTTTCGGTTGCCGTCCGGCCGGAAAAAATTCAAATCCTGACCGCAGATGTGCCGGATGCCAATAACATTGCCAACCAATTCAATGGCAGAATCGAAGAGATTATCTACGTCGGCGAAGCCAGAATTTATCGCGTCAGTCTGGCGCCAGAGGTACTCGTCGATGTAAAGGTGCAAAGCGGGCCCAGTGCCCAAAATTTCAAGGTCGGAGGTGATATTACCATCGGCTGGCGCATACGCCACGGACTTGCCTTAACGTAATATGGCTCGTTGTTCACAACCCAAACACATAAGGAGGTGTGAAATGAAAAAGAAAAAGGAAATCCAAAACCAGAAGGGTATGACCCGCCGTGAATTTATCGTAAAAACCGGAACGGCGACCGGTGCGGCTTTGGTGACGGCGTCAGTGGGACCATTTGTTCACACCACCATGGCCAAGGGCGGCACCCTGAAGGTTTGCTCCTACGGCGGATCCTATCAGGAATCTCAACGCAAAGCCCTCATCCAGCCATTTGCGGACAAATTCGGTGTTAAGATTATCGAAGCCTCCGGACCGGATATTGCCAAGGTTAAAGCCCAAGTCGATGCGAAATCTTTTGAATGGGATGTGGTGGATCTCGAAACCCGCCATATTGCTCGCGGTGAGCTGGAAAACCTGTTAGAACCCATCGATACCAATGTGGTCAACCTTGAGGGCATTGATAAAAAGGCCATTCGTAAAGCGGCGGTCGGCAATATTTTCTGGACCACCTCTCTGGCTTACAACAAAAAAGCGTTGGGTGACAAGAAAGCCTGCGCAAGCTGGGCGGATTTTTGGGATGTCAAAAATTTTCCGGGTCCGCGGGCACTGCAGGATCAAGCGCCCTTTAACCTTGAGTTTGCCCTCTTGGCCGACGGCGTGCCCATGGATAAAATTTATCCCATTGACGTTGAACGGGCCTTTAAGAAAATGGATGCCATCAAAGAGCATATCACGGTTTGGTGGAAAAACGGCGCGCAACAGATTCAACTGCTGACGAGTGCCGAAGCCCACTATGCATCTGCCTGGAACGGGCGTGTCAATGTGGCCCAGAAAAAGAACGTGCCGTTGGAGATTGTCTGGGAAGGCGGTTGTCTTGATCTGGATTGGTGGGCCGTTCCCAAGGGCAACCCCAACCGAGATCTGGCTATGAAATTCATTAATTTTGCGATCTCGGCAGAGCGCCAGGGCGAGCAAATGCAGAAATTCATTGCCTATGGCCCCACCAATCTCAAGGCGTTTAACTACATCACGCCGGAGCGGGCCAAAGAGCTGCCGTCCTTTCCGGATAACCTCAAAAAGCAGTTTGCTCACGATGCGGATTACTGGGGTCCGAATCTGGCGCCGTTGACTGAAAAATGGAAGACCTGGATTATCTCCTAAGCGTAATGATTAACAACAAATGAAATGTTAAACCGGACCGGGGGAAGGTTTTCTACTTCCCCCGGTCAGCCAATCCCACAACGAAATGGAAGCAGCAGAAAACATCATGCCTGTTGAAAGTGCTTCCGGCAGCCTCTGGCACCGGCCAGCTTTCAAACAGTTTATCCTGGTGGTCCCGGCCCTGCTGGCGCTTTTTCTGCTTTTTGTCTACCCGATTTCAAGCATTCTGATCAAAAGTTTATTCAGCCCTGAATTTACGCTAAAGCATTATCTTTATTTTTTAAAAACACCCCTGTATTCACGGGTCTTATGGATTACATTTCAAATTAGCGTTTTATCAACCCTGTCGGCCTTGGTCGTTGGATATCCCATAGCTTATGTCCTGCGTCGCGCCAGACCCGGTGTCCGCAATTTCTTCTTACTGGCGATAACACTATCTTTTATGATCAGTCTCCTGGTGCGCAATTACTCCTGGATCATTGTTTTGCAGCGCAGTGGTGTGGTTAACTCCGTGCTTACCTACCTTGGACTGATCGACTCACCTTTTAAGCTTTTGCACAACAAACTGGGCGTGATGGTCGGTATGACGCATATTTTTGTGCCCTATATTGTGTTTCCCATTTACTCGGTCATGATGGGTATTGATCTGAATCTTGAAAAGGCGGCCCAAAATCTGGGTGCATCCCGCTGGCAGACATTCTGGCGAATTTCGTTTCCGCTGAGCCTGCCCGGTATCGGCGCCGGGGCGTTGCTGGTTTTTATCATGGCGTTGGGATTTTTTATCACCCCGGCCCTGTTGGGCGGACGCAAGGAACAGATGATTTCCAACTTGATTCAGATCCAGGTCGTGGACCTGTTGAATTGGCCATTTGCATCGGCCCTGTCGGTTATTTTGTTGCTGGCCACGCTGGTTGTTTTTGCCATTTACAACCGCTATTTGGGAGTGGAGCGCCTGTGGGGAGGGGTAAAAACATGAGCCAAAGGTCACGCAAAAGAGCGTCACGTTACGACCCGTTGCACATCGGCTGGCCGCTTTGGATCGTTTCCGGATCGGCGATTTTTTTTCTGATTGCGCCGGTATTATTGTTGATTCCCATGTCTTTAGGTTCAGCTGAAATTATCGAATTTCCACCCAGCAAAATCGGTTTGGATCAATATCGCAAATTTTTCAACCACCCGGCCTGGCAGAGTGCGGTCTTAAACTCTTTGCAGGTATCGGTCATGACAGCCGGTTTTTCGACCCTCCTGGGTCTTTTGGCTTCTCTTGGGTTGGTGTGGGGGCGTTTTAAAGGCAAGGGACTTATCAATGCCTTTATTATTTCCCCGATGATTGTTCCGCTGATTGTCATGGCTCTGGCTTTTTATATCAGCCTTGCCAAATTCGGCCTGCTGGGGACCAAGCTGGGACTGGTATTGGCATACACCCCTCTAACCCTACCGTTTTCAGTTCTGCCCATTTCGGCTACGCTGCGCGGGTTTGATCGCAGCCTTGAAAATGCCGCCCGTATACTAGGCGCCAGTCGATTGCAGACCTTTATGAAAGTTACATTTCCCATTATCAGACCGGGCGTTTTGACCGGGGCCATCTTTGCTTTTATGATTGCCTTTGATGAAGTTGTGATTGCCCTGTTTATTTGTGGTTCAACGGCGGTAACCCTTCCCAAGAAAATGTGGGATGTGATTCGGTATGAGATCGAACCCATGTTGCCTGCCATTTCAACCCTGCTTTTATTGCTGGCAGCTTTTATTCTGGTGTTGGTCGGTCTGCTTCAGCAGCGTATCACCCGGCGCATGACCGCCGGCTAAATCAATACTGTGGCTGACGTCTAGATCACTTTACGTAGCCGCGAGTGAGGGCAAAAGCCATGTTTCCTGAATTTTATCTGTCAACCGCATACCAAGCAAAATATCCTGGTGTTGGATTCGGTCTGACGCTGATCAGCAGCTGCCAGAACCATGAAAACCCGGCCGGTTTTGATCAATACAAGCGCAAATTGCTGCGCAAGATGCGCAAGCGGCAAACCCTGGCTGAAATTACCGATCGGATTGATACCTATGCCGCTTTTTTCCAACGCTTTGGGTTTGAATGCCCGCTGACCAAACATCTCCAACGCACCATTCACAGCGGTTTTCCGCGCTACGATCTGATCGTGGATGCGCATTTTATGGCTGAGATGTGTGCCGGCATTTTGGTAGCCGTCACCGATTATGAGCGTTTCAACGGCGGCCTGACATTGGATGTGGCGGACGAAGGCGAGGGGTGTGCGGGCATGGGTGGGCGTGAGTTTATCTGTAAGGCCGATGAGATCGTGCTGCGGGATCAAAAAGAAATTGTGTGCGTCCTGTGCCAGGGCGCTGATGAGAAAACCCGCGTGCACGAAGATACGCATCAGGTTCTTTTCTATGCCTATGCCGTTCCCGGCATTGACAGCCAGCACTTAACAGACGGTCTGACCATTGCGGCTGAAACCATGGCAGAATTCGGCGGGGGTAAAATTGAAGGGATAGAAGTTTACTAGTATGCTGTCGCAAAAATAACTTACAAAATTAGAGGGCGTTGTCTGGTCATGTCATTTTCTGAAAGGCGCTATGATTTTCATAGTGCCGGTGCCCCGATATTTGGTATTCTACCTGCGCCGCGGTTTGGGACAAAATCTTCGGTGCCTATCATCCCAAATATCGCAGCACAGGGTTGCCAATGCGCTAATTATCGGTATATCGCCTTTCAGAAAAAAACATGACCGTCGTGCAATTGAGCACGGGCTCTTTATAAGTGCGCTGTATTTAGATCAGAATTCCTCTGCACAACATAATGCGACGCCATCAATAACGATCCGTAAGTTAGGATTCGAGGCGCTCCTCGAACTTCTCCAGCGCTTCCCGCAACAATTGGCGAATGAACACCTCTTTTTCCCGTGGGATCAGCTTCTGATAGGTTGCATGGCCCGGATGGGACGATGACAGCCCCGGCGGATTCGCTTTGCAATCGTCGCGCATCTGCCTGTGGTTCTGGACCAGGGCGATGATGCTGTAGTTTTGACAGGGATGTGCGGCGAGCCATTTCAAACGGCACATCATTTCAAAGCGCATGTGGTCTGCTAAAAACAGATGGATATCGACGACCTGCATCTGTTGTTCGGTCGGCAGATAATTAAACTTGGTGGCCGGCCCCAGATCCAGAACGCCCATGATCATCTCATAGTAAGCAACTGAGCTGTCCTCTCCGGGCTGGGCAAGAAAAAAGAGGGTTTTATCCGATAAATCCGACAAGCGGCTCTTCACGTCGTAGACCTCTCCAAAGCGGTTCTGCCAGGGGCTGAAAGCACGTTGTTCAACGGCTTTGGTTCGATAATTATGAAGGTCAACGATTTTTGACATGAATGCTATGGTTGCTTAGGAGTTGTTGTTAATGGGTTTTGGCGTAGACGATTCCCATCGACGCGCATGAAGTATAAAGAAGTGAAAATGTCGTGTCAATCATTGTTAACCGGATTTATATCGGCCGAAAGGCCGCTTTCCAAATACCGGGCAATTCGATCGGCAGCAATTTTGCAGAAAATCGCATAGGGTCCTGCCCAAAGCGGCACCTCAAAAATGAGCCGACAGCAATTGCCGTCAATGACTTCGATGCGATGGCCGGTGGCCCGAATGTTCAAAACATGCCACGACCAATATTGTCTATCTGCCCATTCGGTGATGACAAATGGCGCCCAAAAGCCGAAGATCGTTTTGACGCGACCTGTTGAACCGGCTCGAATATAACGAATTTCGGATTGAACGGCTTTAACCGTGGGCCCCCATTCGGTCCACTGCAGGGTGTCGGTGAGCGAATCCCATAATTTATCAGGGGTCGTCTGGATGATACGGCTCACTTTGAAATGAGACTTTAAAAGCTTACGCATGGTGTTATCGGCTCGCGGGACGCTTCGTTGAATTAGCACTTCCTATTTTTTTAGCAGCTGTTCGAGAACATTTTGCACGCCTTTTTGCAGTGATTTTTGAAGCGCCTGTTCGGCCAGGCTGCTAGAGGCCTGCTGCACGGCACCTTTGTTGATGTCCGGATTGGACGAATTACCGCGGATGGGAACGTCGATGGTAACCCCTTCAAGATAGGTATAAGCTCTATCGCCGACCAGCTTGGGGGTGATCGGAATTTTGGCGACATAGTCAAGGCTTTTGTCAAAGCCCACCGAGCCGTGTAAGGCAATTGGGTACCCGTCGATTTCCAGCCGGATGGGGGAGGTTTCAATGCGGCCGTTGCGGGCCACAAATTCGATGTCCAAATCGCCGAAATCCATTTCATTTCCACGGACACCCATCAGCGCAAGAATACCGGTAAGCATTTTGGTGGAATTGATACGCACGCCTCTTAGACTCAGGGTTCCGGCAAAATCCGTTTTGTCGCGGTCCTTGTTGTCCAGCGGCCAGTTGAAACGCTGCATATGCAGGTCAACCTGCCCTTCCGCCTGCACCGAGCCCTGAAAAACCGGGTGAAGCTTAGACATTAGCTGCTCGGCGATAGCGTCTGTTATTTCAACATCCTTTAAAATATAGCTGTCCTGGGGCAGCGTGAGCATGTAGGGTTCTTTTTGCAAATGCAGAGTCGGCTCCAGGTTGAGTTGACCGCCATTGGCGGTTGCAGCCAATTTGGCCAGGGCCGATTCGTTTGCCACCCGGATGGGGATTTCGGTGGCTGAGATACCCAGACCGAAAGCGTTGATTGAGTCTGCGCGAATGGCGCCGCTAAAATCCGTTTGCCTGAGTGAATCCGTCCAGCGCTTGCCGCCTGAGACCATTTTGAGTTGAAAAGGGTTCTCGCCTCTGCCAGTTATGGTAATCTGCCGGGGTCCGGCTATTTTCTCCAGGAAGGGCGAAAGCATCTTCAGGTCCAGGTTGATGCTGCCGGCGGCATCCAGCTTATTGCGACCACCGGTCTGGTCCAGATTACCCGCCGCTGAGAGCGACAGCGGGGTCGAATTGAGTTGAATGTTTTCGATTGTTAGAACCGATCCGTCCGGTTTGCGCTTTAAATCGGCGGTCAGTTTAACACGGTCTTCGGCAATCGGGGGCAGGGTATCGGATGTCATTTGAAAAGGGGAAAGGTCGGCACGAACTTTTAAAAACTGTGCGCTCGGGGATGAAAAATCGACATCAAGATCAACTTTGCCTTTACCGGCCACGCGTGTTTTTTCCGGCAGCTCGATAAAATCCCCATAGGCCTTGAATAGTTTCGCCAGGTCAAGATCTGCCTGCGCCCGGGTTTTCATGTCGTTTTGAAAGTTCGACCAATCATTGACCGCCAAGCGGGGAACAGTGATCGTGCCCGCCGAGCTGTTGATATTCATCGGGGCCAGATCGACGGACCGAGCGACAAAATTGAGTTTGCCCTCGGTTTGCACGGTCAGGCGTTCTTCGCTGATTTGTTTTTGCCCCGCACGGTATTTGAAATTACGGGCGTCGACGCGGGTGCTGTTGAGGGTTAACTGTCGGTCAGCGAGTGTGCCGCTGGTCTTAAGGTGAGCGTTGCCCGCCAGTCTATTGGTAGCCGGGAGTATTTTAAAATTGCGCAGCACATCTGAAATCTGTTGCAAATTGAATCCAGCGTCAATAGCAAGATTCCGGACCGAGGGAAAATCGCTGCTATCGGCCAGCTGAAAGCGGTCGGCCCTGAAATTGCCTTTGGCCAGGGTCGATTGAACGCTTAAATTAAGCTGTTGAAATTCGCTGGCGCTGAAATTCGCTGCTCGGCGGATGGTGGTCTTTAAGTCAGCCTTGGCATCCTGTTGGGGAAGGATCGTGCGGCCGTTGCGGCTTAAAGCCAGGCTGCGGGTATCCAGATTCAGCAACGCGTCATTTATGCCGGGTGCGGTTTCCTTGATATCAACCCTGGCAAACAGTTTTCCGGAAGCATCCCATTCCTTGATGTCGACAAATTTTTTAAATTCCCTCAGGGCGACTGCCAGATCTGCTGAGAGGGTACCTTTCATATTGGCCAGATCGCCCTGGCCGTCGGCATTGATAAATGCCGAGCGCAACGACAGCTTGGCCAGTTGAATTCCGTCCGGGCGTTTTTCTCCGCGGGCCTTCAATGAAATAGGCTGATTCCAGCTGATGGGTTTGCCGCTGCTGGCGCCCTTTATACGGTCGATTCTGGCGCTGGTGTCAAATGCGGTGACCGTTTCCGTGGTGTTAACATTATACGACAGCAATAAAGTGCCTTCAGACAGGTTTGTGTCCTGGCGTAAATTTAAGGTTTGCGGCATCTGGGAAAAAAGCTCGGCCAGATTGATGCTGGCCGAACCGCTTAATTTATTATCACCCTGATCGGAGGCGCTGCCCTGGGCAGTTCCCTGGGCCACCGAAGATTTAAAGCTCAATTGTTTTAGCGACAGACTGCCCCGGCTGATGTTTGCGTCCAACTCCGTGGCGATATCTTTGAATCGGGGATGATCCGTTTTAAGGGGACCACCCCAGAGCTCGAGTCGACTCACGGACAAATTGCCCTTGAGGTTTAAGGCCTCTGCTGAGCTGCCCTTTACGTTCAGGTCGGCATTGATTCGCCCTTTACCATGGGGGTAGTTGCCCTGTGAGGCCAGAATAGCCAGCGTATCCTCGAGTTCCCAGTTGGAGACTTTCAAGCTGGCATCGGATTGGATGGCGTTCAGATCAAGGGGGTTGTCTGCAGACAGGGTCAGGGTGCCTTCACCGGAAAAACGACCGATGCTGTCACCGGAGGTCAGCAAAACACGATAGATGATGGGCTTTTCGATATCCGAGACGTCCAGAAACAGATCAAGATCTTTGACCACCGTTTTTTCATCACCTTTAAGGTTCACTGTGCGGATGGTGCCGTCGGTAATTTTAAGGATGCCAGCTATGGCCGGCAGCCCTGCCGCCTGTGAAGGTTCGCCTGTTTTTGATGGTTTCCGCCGCTGGTTGTCTGTTAGATAAAATAAGACCTGCGGTTTAATGACCTCCACGCCACCCAGGTTGCGGGCGTTGGCCATCAGCTGAACCAGTCCTCGATATCCCTTTATTTCAGCAACTTCGATAAAAATATGTTCTTCCTGGTGGTCGTAAATGATGCCTTTGGCTTCAATACCGCTAAACCATTTAAAGCGCCATTGCGCGACCTGTAGTTTTCCGGGCAACCGCTCGTTGACCGCCTGCAGAATTCGTGGTTTGAGCGCTTCGCTGGACAGGACGGCCGGCAGAAACACCAGGCCCGTGAAAATCATAAAAAATACGGCAACTACGGTTCCGAGTAGTATCGGTTTTGTTTTCATCATGCTTCCTCAAAGATCAGCAGCTGCGATCGTTGTTCTTTAACTCCACCTGTTTGCATCCTTCAAAGCCAGGTCAAATTAATCCCAGATTTCGATTCGGCCTGAGCCCTTTGGCCGTGAGCTACATTCGGCCTGCCTTCGACTTGAGCTCAGGCCGAATGTAGCTTATGTCGAAGGCAGGGCCGAGCGGCTCGTCGCAGGCCAAATTCCGCTCAAATTCAAGGCATCCGTGCCGCCAAAGGATGATGAAACGACTTTAGCTTTATATTCGAGCGACGTGGCTCTATGTTCGGACTACCTACAACATAATACACAAAGATGATAATCAAAACGAAACCCGGTTCAAATTTGATCAATCGATTCAGGGGCAGCAACATATGACCCTTCAATCCACTTGGCGTTTACAATTTAATGCTTAAGATATTACCTATTGATCGGGATCATCCCCGTTCGGAAATTGATGACAGGATTAAACATGGTTCGATTTTTTATCATATTTTTCGCCATCTCCGCCCTGTTGGCCGGCTATATGACCTGGCGACTTTTCGGCCGGGCGCCCTTCAGGCGGCGCTGGAAAATCGCGTTGGCTGCTGGTATCGTTACCACCATATTTGTGCCGGTCCTCACCATTGTGTTGCGCCGCTCAGGTTTCGACAACCCGGGCCTTCATCTGCTGACATGGGCCGGGTATCTGGGTGTGGGGTTTTTAAGTTTTGTCTTCTCCTACCTGGTGATTCGCGATCTTGTGTGGCTGCCGGTTGCGGCCCTTAACTGGTTCAAAGCGCGTGTTTCCAAACCGGCCCGCAACCCGGATAAGATAGAGCCCATTGATAGCCCGTCGCGCAGAGGGTTCCTCGTCAACTCGATGAATTACGGAATCCTGGCAGCTGCGGCGCTGACCACCGGGTTTGGCGTGGCCGAAGCCAAACAGACGCCCCAGGTCAAACGGGTAGCGGTTCCAATCGATAATCTGCCGCCGGATCTGGAAGGTTTTAAGATCGTGCAGATTACCGACATTCATGTCAATCCCACTTTTCGACGTTCCAGTGTCGAAGATATCGTTGCGGTGGTCAATACGCTTGAGGCCGATATTGTGGCCTTGACCGGTGATCTGGTGGACGGCTCGGTCGATCAGCTCGGGTATGATGTGGCACCTTTGGCCCAGATACAATCAGTGTCGGGCAATTTTTTTGTGACCGGCAATCACGAGTATTATTCCGGTGTGATTGAATGGATTGAAGAAGTCCGGCGTCTGGGGTATATCGTGCTGTTAAATGAGCATCAGGTAATTACCCGGGGTCAGGCCAGACTGGTGCTGGCCGGGGTGACCGACTATCGCGGCGGCAATTTTTTCTCCACTCACCGCTCGGATCCGCAAAAAGCCTTAAATGGTGCACCAGCAGCAGATGTGAAAATCCTGCTGGCGCATCAGCCCAAAAATATATTTGCGGCTGCCCGCGCCGGATATGATCTGCAGATATCAGGCCACACCCACGGCGGTCAGTTTTTTCCGTGGAATTTACTGGTCGGGTTTGCCCAGCCATACGTTTACGGTTTGCATACCCACGAAACCACCCAGATCTATGTGAGCCGCGGCACCGGTTACTGGGGACCACCGGTGCGCGTGGGCTCGCCATCTGAGATTACCCTTTTAAAATTGACTCGCCGCTGAATCGAAATGGAAATCATTATATTGCCTCGAGTAAAAATGTATCTCCGGCCAACAAAATCGAAATGGGTATGGTGAGGATCTTGAGTCATTTCCTCAAGATTCATAAGATATCCAGTTGTCGTGACGCTTATCGGTTGGTCATGAATGTTGGATAAGGATGACGCTTGCCAATAGTCAGGCGGGTCCGATCAGACGGTACAACCATGAACTGTATAGGCCGATGGCCTCTTCCGGGCAGACTTCGTGGCAGCAATAACAGCGAATACACTTGTCGTCATCGATAGAAGCACGCTCTTTAACAAAACTGATGGCTTCAACCGGACAGCCTTTGATGCATGTGCCACAGGCGATACAGCGATGCCACATGACCTTGGGCCGCACGGTAAACGCATTTTTAAACATGGGTTCAATCATGCGCTGATACAAGGGACCTGGATCCAGGCCAAATCTACGAGCAGATGTTTGCGGTTGTTTAAAATCCGGCACCCGCACATCAGCCAGGTCAACGCCAATGATCTCAACGTCTTCGATGCGTGATGGTGTCAGCGCGCGCTGTTCGGCCTCCACCAGGATGGGGTTTCGGGTTCGATCCAGATTCATTATTTCGCCGGCAACCACATCCAGGGCCAGCGGATTTGTTGACCCCAAAAGCAAGCCGACCGTCCGCGGCTCTCCAGCACCGGGTCCATCTCCCTCCATGGCCACAACCGCGTCCATTATGGTAAGTCGCGGTGAGACATATCCGGCCAGATCCAGCAGCATACCGGCAAAGCGCTGCACATCATTCAGCTTGGCATGATAACCGGGCTTGGTCAGACCGGGGATCACCCCGAAAATGTTTTTGACGGCACCGGTCATACCGGTAAACACGTGGGTTTTCATTTTGCACAGGTTAAAAACGCCCTGGGCCTCATACACCGGGGTGATGATATCAAAATGTTTGGTCAGCTGGCCCTCTGCATAAGATACGGGCCGGGCCGTTGTGTCCCAGTTGACCTCAATGCCGGCCTCCCGGGCTGCCCGGTGCATGCCGCAGGTGCGATATATTTTATCCAGTGATTTGGCGTTATAGCGGTAGCCCCCGCCGGGTGAATCGGCGATGATCGGTGTGGCCCCCGTTTCTTTGGCCATACGGGCGACAGCCGCCACAAGAGTCGGATGGGTGGTGACCGCCGTATCGGGTCGGGCCTCGCGCAGCAAATTGACTTTCAATACGATCTTCTCGCCGCTGTGGGCAAAACGCTGCATACCGCCCATTAAATCCATCAGGCTTGTGAGCTTTGCCTGGATTTCGGCATAATCATTACACGTCACAATATAGACTTTGTTTTCCATTGTATCATCCTTTAGGGTCTGGCGGTATGGAACCGAACAGCGCTACCACAATGTTCCCTTAACATGCCAAAAACCGGGTCCGGTGTCAAATCAATCAACCCACCTTGACAATTGGTGAAAAGCGGGGCCGCCACTCAAGATCGCGCCTTATTCTGGGTTGCGGCTTTGCCTGGCGGGCAGTGTACCGCCAACACCGAGCAGGTGGCATCCTTAATGACCCGCTGCGCCACATTTTCCTTGAAAAAGCGCATCCAGCTCTGAGGTTTTCTATCCGCTATCACGATCAAATCCACATTTAGCTCGCGGGCCTTTTCAATAATAACCCGCGCCATCGGCGTACCGGTTACCTGAATGTCTTTTACCGCTATCGTATCTTTAATGCTGTCAGGAATCAGCTCTGCTAGACGGGTTTGTTCTTTCCGGTTCCGCTGGTTTTGAACATGCTCCAAAGCGCCAGCTGCAAATCGTCCATGAACCGGATAGGGCGCTTTGACGTGCAGCACTATAAGCCGGGCCTGATGCGCCTGGGCCAGAGCAACTGCATATTGGGCGGCATACACGCTGGCATCAGTTAAATCAACTGGGACCAGTATATTTTGAATGGAAATCATGTCCGTTGCGTTCAACTTTGTCCGGGTGCACAGGATTTTTCAATAATTTCAATTGACGATTTAAAACTAAAATTTGTAGTATGAATCAGATTGACAGTACTAAAAAGGAGCATGTTCGGCAAGGACCATACCATGAAAAAGGAAGACATCAAGAAGCTGGCCGAAAACGAAAATTTCATACCCGGAATTTACAATTATTGTGATCGCTGGTGTGAGCGCTGCCCGTTTACCGCGCGCTGCATGAATTTTGCCATGACCCGTGAGTACTCAGATGATCCTGAGGCCAGTGATCTTAACAATGAGAAGTTTTGGCAAAGCCTTTCTGATATTTTTAAGGTGACCCGGGAACTGGTAGAAGAGACCGCCCGGGAGATGGGGGTCGATCTCGATAATATCGATTTTGAGGAGAGCGCCCGGGAAGAAGACATTAAAGACAAGATCACCGAAAATCACGAGTGCTGTCAGGCTGCAAAAACATATTATGAAATGGTCACGGAATTCTTTGAGTCAGAATATATTCCTGCGCTGCAGGTCGTTGACAAAGAGCATATTGCAAATACCGCCGAACTGCAGAAGAGCGATATACTGGACGGACCGCCCACACTTGATGAAGTGGTCGAAATTATTCACGGGTATCAGCATTTTATTTATGTCAAGCTGATGCGCGCGGTGCGGGGCACGCTGGGTAATGCAGAAGAAGAATGGGAAGATTTTCCAAAAGATTCAGACGGCTCGGCTAAAGTGGCACTAATAGCCATTGACCGCTCCATGGCTGCCTGGGGGCATATGCACCAATTTTTACCTTCTCATCAGGACCGAATTATGGCCATTATCGTTCACCTGGAGCGGCTGCGCAACCGGACCGAAACGATATTTCCGGAAGCGATTTGATCTGCCATGCAGCCGCCGCTGCTTATCATGCCTTTGGGTTTGAAGGCGCTTACCTCGATAATCCGACCCTTTTCTTGTTCGGCAGCGTCGATTCGCAGCAACCTGAAGCGTTCATACAGCAAAGGCGCCCTTTACCTGTCGAGCTTAAAGTCCAGCCGCAACAGCGCAGACCTGCTCAACCAATTCATCGAGATTAAAAACAAAAGCCGTCTGCCCACCTTCCTGTATCTGATCCAGCGATTGTAATCCGACCCCACTGCCTCATCGTATGCATGACCCTTTGCAGGTGTTGTTGGTAAAGGCTGCGGTATTCAATTCTTTGGCTCCTGTTCAGCTAAAAGTAGTAAAGAATAAAATTTAAGGATCTATTCATCGGTCGAGTGTAAGTTTTAAGTATTTAAAATAATTAGATAATAGTTTTTTTTTTGAGAAGCGGTAGACAAAACCGGATACAGGCATTACTTTTTTCCATCAAATTTTTTATGCTTATTTAAAAGTTTCAATGTTCAAATTAAAATTTAAATAATCTGTGCATCTACATCAGTACATGAAATAATATTTTTTTGATATCCGTAGTATTAACCGTACAAGCACAATTTGCTGCTTGTCCCGAAAGCGAACATGATAAGGAGGTCCAACCATGTACTTCAAATCTAGCGTTGTTCCAATGGTCATAGGTATTATGCTGGTCGGTATATTTGCCAGCACGATTCCGGCCGCAGAGGTTATTACGGAAAAAGATATTGTTGAAAAAGTGGTTCAGAAAAAAGATTTTATCAAAACCGCTGACAACTTTATCATTATGTTTGATTCTTCAAGCTCAATGAAAGAATTTATTAACAAGGGTACCAAGGAAACCAAATATGACGTTGTCAGAAGAATCCTCGCAGAGCGGCAGAGGGTCCTGCCGGATCTGGGTTACAATGCCGGTTTGTATATCTATACGCCGTTTCAAGAGGTTTACCCCATGGGGCCCTATGATCCGGCAAAGTTTGCCGCAGCTATTGACAGCCTGCCGGCAGAGCCCAAGGGGCGAACACCCTTACCGGAAGGAATCAGCAAAATCGGGCCGGTACTGGAAAAACTGTCCGGTAAAACCGCCGTGTTCATCTTTAGCGACGGCACTTTCGACCAGTTGGCAGCTGTCAAAGTACCGGAGGTTCACACCCGGGAATTGGCTGAAAAGCATAACGTCTGTTTCTATATGATCAGCAGCGCATCAACCTGGCAGTCGGAAAAGCGACTGGGTGATATGGCCAAGGCCAACGCCTGCTCGCGGGTTATTCCCATCGAGGCTTTCGTCAACAATCCGGAATACATGACCGGCGCTCTATATGCAGTCAAGGCATCTGCGGTAGTGGAAACAACCACTGAAGCCAGAATTGCCGGCCTCAGAGCGAACGATGGCTTGTTTGATTACAATAAATCCGATATCCGCTCGGAGTTTAAAAGTGAGTTGGATGAAGTCGGAACGTTTCTGCAGAATAACCCGGATGCCTATGTTAAGCTGGTTGGTTACACCTGCGATATCGGCACTGAGGAATACAATCTGGATCTATCCAAACGCAGAGCGGACAGTGCAGCAAATTATCTGATAAATAGCCACAACATTAGTCGAAACCGCATCGTCGTAAACTATTACGGCGAAGGCAATCCGACTGCGAGCAATGATACCGAAGAGGGCCGGGTAAAAAATCGGCGGGTTGAAATTGCAGTCGGCGGCATAAATTAGACTTCCATTTACAAACGAGGGAGAGGACCCGATCGTCCTCTCCCCTTTTCACACGCTTTTCGCTCTACTTTTCCGCTAGTCTCCCTTATGCACGAGTTTGCATCCCGCCGCCCGGGCGGGACTGATGAGTTATGTAGCGACCGATTGCAGGTAACTTGCCGACCTCTCAATTATTCATGGTGAACAGGAATCAAAACTGGGCCTCTTCGGTTGATCCCTCCAGGGCCTCCACGGAACTCTCACCTTCGGTCACACAGTTCATGACCCGGTCAAAATAGCCGGTGCCCACAAACTTTTGATGGGTAATGGCCATGTAACCATCGTCTTTGCCATGTGCAAATTCCTGCTGCTGGAATTGGGAATAAGCCTTCATGCCCTCTTTGCGGTAATTGAGCGCCAACTCGAACATGCCCAGGTTAAGGGCGTGAAAACCGGCCAGGGTGACAAACTGAAACTTGTATCCCATGGCACCCAGCTCGCGTTGAAAAGTGGCGATTTGACTGTCCCCCAGGTTGCCTTTCCAGTTAAAAGAGGGCGAGCAATTATAGGCCAGCAATTTGTCCGGATAATCAGACTTGATGCTTTCGGCAAATCGTTTGGCCTGTTTAAGATCGGGGGTTGAGGTTTCGCACCACACCAGATCGGCATAGGGGGCGTAGGCCCGGCCGCGGGCAACGGCGGCTTCAACGCCATTTTTTACGGGATAGAAACCTTCGGAGGTGCGGTTATCATCGATGATAAACGGCCGGTCACGCTCATCGATATTGCTGGTCAGTAAATTGGCGGCATCGGCATCGGTGCGGGCCACTAATAGGGTCGGCACCCCGCAGACATCGGCTGCCAGACGAGCCGCAAGAAGCTTGGTGATAAACTCCTGGGTGGGCACCAGAACCTTGCCGCCCAGGTGGCCGCATTTTTTGGCCGAAGCCAGCTGGTCTTCAAAGTGCACCCCGGCCGCACCGGCATGGATCATTTGCTTCATTAATTCAAAGGCATTCAGGGGCCCGCCGAAGCCGGCTTCTGCATCGGCCACGATGGGCGCAAACCAATAGGGGCCGCGTTTGCGGCCATCGAGCACCTGGATCTGGTCGGCGCGCCGCAGGGCATTGTTAATCCGCCGCACGACTTCAGGAACGCTGTTGGCCGGATACAGACTCTGGTCGGGATACATTTCACCGGCCAGATTGGCATCCGCCGCCACCTGCCAGCCGCTCAGATAAATGGCTTTAAGGCCGGCTTCAACCTGCTGCACGGCCTGGTTGCCGGTCAGCGCACCCAGGGCCGGGATGTAATCCTCGGATTTGAGCAAATACCACAGGCGCTTGGCGCCGGCGGTGGCAAAGCTATATTCAACTTTTAACGTTCCGCGCAGCGCCAGTACTTCCTCAGGCGTATACGGCCGGGCGATGTCATTCCAGCGCGGGTCGTTTTCCCATTCGTCTCGCATGATGGCAGCGTCATCGACGTCGATTTCGTGGCATGAAAGCCTTTCACACAATTCCATGGCCTTTTCTTCAATGGTTTTTGGCATTTTTGTTTTCCTTTCATTAAACCCTTGCCTGAATTCAGGTAAAAAATTAATCTAGATACTTATAGGCCACCAGCGTTAAAAATTCTTCCAGCTCTTCGTTGGCAATGATGTCGTCGAAAAGCCGGGCGGCCAGCTCATAATTGCCGGTGGCAAAACGCTCTTCACCAATGGTTTCTTTAATTTTTTGCAATTCCTCATCCATGACTTCCCGGAACATCTCAAGGGTTACCTTACGGCCGTCGGACAATACCCCGTCGGGATGATGAATCCATTGCCATACCTGGGTGCGTGAGATTTCAGCCGTAGCAGCGTCCTCCATCAAGTTGTATATGGGCACGCAGCCCAGACCGCTAAGCCAGTTGGCCATGTATTGGATGCCGACATCGATGTTGGTGCGCAGCCCTTCTTCGGTAATGGTGCCTTCGGGCACTTTCAACAGGTCGGCGGTGGTTACGCTGACATCTTCGCGCAGTTTTTCAATCTGATTGGGCTGCGGCATGATCTTGTCGAATTCATCTCTGGCAATTTGCATCAAGCCCGGATGCGCCACCCAGGTGCCGTCATGGCCATCGGTTGCTTCGCGAACTTTGTCTTCCTGCACCTTTTTCAATGCAGCCGTGTTGGCATCCGGATCATTTTTAATCGGGATCTGGGCTGCCATGCCGCCCAGCGCATGGGTGCCGCGCCGGTGGCAGGTTTGGATGACCAGCAGGGAATAGGCGTGCATGCAATGGCGGGTCATGGTAATTTGAGCGCGATCCGGGAAGAGATAGCCCGGCACTTTTTTAAAGCGCTTGATAAAACTGAAGATATAATCCCAGCGGCCGCAATTTAAGCCGGCCATATGCTCTTTGAGCTCGTAGATGATTTCATCCACCTCGAATGCGGCTAAAATGGTTTCGATCAAGACCGTGGCCTTGATGGTGCCGGTTGGGATGCCGAGTATTTTTTGGGCGCGAACGAAGATATCATTCCACAAGCGGGCTTCCAGATGGCTTTCAATTTTCGGCAGATAAAAATAGGGGCCGGACCCTTTGGCCAGCAGGGCTTTGGCATTGTGGAAAAAATACAGCCCAAAATCAAATATGCTGCCTGAAATCGGTTCGCCGTCCACGCTGACATGTTTTTCAACCAGGTGCCAGCCGCGCGGTCTGACGATCAGGGTGGCGACTTGTGGATTCAGCGCATACTTTTTGCCCTGGGGATTGACAAACGTAATTGTATCGTTGACCGCATCGTGTAGATTGATTTGCCCCTCGATGGTTCCCTTCCAGGTGGGCGAGTGCGAGTCCTCGAAATCCGCCATATATGTGCTGGCGCCGGAGTTGAGCGCATTGATGATCATTTTGCGGTCCACCGGACCGGTGATTTCCACCCGCCGATCCTTTAGATCATCCGGAATCGGCGCCACTTTCCAATCGCTTCGACGAATTTCCCGCGTTTCTTCCAAGAAATCGGGCAGCTTGCCGCCGTCAATTTCGCTCTGTCGCTTTTGACGGTTTTGCAGCAGCAATTTGCGTTGAGACTCGAATTCACGCGCCAGGGTGCCCACGAATTGAAGGGCTTCCGGTGTCAGAATCTGAGAAAATGCTTCATTAACGGGTCCAAGTACTTCAATACCATCAATCTGGATTGGGCCGCCCATGGTCATTCCTCCTTTGCAGCGTCTATTACTTTGAAGAAAACTGTAAGCTCAAATTGGCTCGAAGTCAACGGCCACCTTTAATTTGAAATTCGTATTTTTGCTTGGGCGATTCATTTATTTTTAGGACGATTTATTAGAAGTTATCTCAAATAAGCCGTCGGCTTTGGGCGTACGGAAAAATATGGGGCAATTCACCGGCTTTGATGGCCGCCTGGGCCTTGTGCCAGAAAGCGGCATCCAGCAGATCGGAGTGGTGCTCTAAAAAGATTTGCAATAGATGATCGGGCAGGCCCAGAAAATGTCTAAACTCCTGTGGAAAGACATCATTTTCAGCAACGGCATACCAGGGCTCGGAGGCCAGCTCATCATCATAGCTGGACGATTGCGGTATGGTGCGAAAATGGCAGGTCGTCAGGGGGCAAATTTCATCGTAATCATAGAAAACCACGCGACCGTGACGGGTGACGCCAAAATTTTTAATCAGGATATCACCGGGAAAGATATTGCTGACAGCCAGATCTTTAATGGCAGCACCAAAGTCGATCACCGCCTCACGCGCCGCATCGGTTTCTGCCGCTTGCAGGTAAATATTTAACGGTGTCACCCGGCGTTCAACATATGCATAGGTTATGATCACCTGATCTTTTTCAACTTTTACGCTTTTAGCCGCTTCAGATTGAAGCTGCGCCAGCAAGTCCGGTGAAAAAAAACAAGCATCCAATTTTAGATATTCAAAATCCTGTGCATCGATCAGTCGACCGGCGCGGTCATGTTCGAACACCAGGCGATATTTTTCCTTAACTTGCTGGTGGGTAACTTTTTTGGGCCTTCCAAAGCGATCCCGGATGAGTTTAAATACCAGATCATCATCGGGCATGTTAAAAACGATCATGACCAGACCGCTCTCCCCGGGCGATATTTCAAAGCGCTCCTCGCGGCATTCCGATAGATGAACCAATAGCTCTCGATATAGAACCGTTTTGCCGTGTTTGTTAAAACCGATGGCCGTATACAGCTCGGCAACGCGCTTATGCGGCAGAATGCTTCCAAGGAAGCCGATCAAATCATCAGGGCTATCCAATGCCACGTGAAAATATGACCGCGTAAAGCTGAATAAAATACTGAGATCGCTTTCCTGCAGTAAAACAGCATCCACGCTAATGCCCGCATCTGAATTCAACAATGCGA
Organism: Deltaproteobacteria bacterium; assembly: GCA_024639185.1. Lineage (GTDB taxonomy): Bacteria > Desulfobacterota > Desulfobacteria > Desulfobacterales > JAHEIW01 > JAHEIW01. The sequence continues at coordinate 53,739 of JAHEIW010000011.1, forward strand.
TGGCCAGCGGAACCAGATGCTGGCCGCAATAGATGCGACCGATGAGATAAGCGCCCATTCCGCGATAAAAAATGTTTTTGGCTATGTCAACGCGATCAATTTCGGCCCGCATATCCATTTTTTGCAGATGCATTTCGATTCTGCCGGCCACTCGCGCGGCATCCTGCTCGATGTCTTGAAATTTGGTTGCCAACGGACAATCGGCCAGGATGTCGTCAGTCAGATCCACGACCGATTTTCTACCTTTGTACGCCCCGTATATTGTTGATATTGCCGAATCAGGGGATGTGGCTCCGTCATCATCGACAAATTCAATTTGCGGGTCGACCCCGACGGTGGCAAATATGCGCCGCGTGACCGAATTAAAAAAGGTTTCCGCCAGCCCGCGGTCCGGGCGTGGGCTCACCAGACGATCATATGCTGCCTTTAAGAGCGTCCAGACCTGTTTGTCCTCAATTTGATTGCCCAGCAATCGGCGAATAACGATCTCTATGTTGTCGACTTCCGCCTTATACAAGTCTAATCTGGCGGCGGCATCGGCGCGCATACCCTGCCAGTCAAGTTCTTCAAATTTTGATTGGGCTCGCTTGGTGACCTCGTCAAACTGGCTCCGGTAGCTGACAAAGTTCTCCTCGATTGCCCTGGCAGCTGTTTTTGCGAGCTGGCTATTGGTTTTGTTTTGCGGCATTTTGATAAATAAAAGACAGTTACGAAAAGTGCAGTTCGGTTAGTGTCTTTCACAATGATCTTTATGACAATCTTAAGTTCATCTGGCAATTTTTTCAACCGAGATTGACGATAATTTGTTGGAAAATGCGGTATGTTCTAATTGGAAGGATTCATGGCTATCGATAGGGGGATTTGGATGACATCAATATTGCAAATCAGATAACAGTCATTGCCCAAATATACAAATAGAACGGACGTACCCCTTTTCCATCCCATTAATTATGTTATGAAATATAGGGAATAGTATACTGGATAACACAGCCATTGGGCGTTAGATGCATTTTTGAGATAGCTTTTATTTGAATTGCTTGCCACGGTCCAGGTTGCGGTATTGGATGGCTTCGGAGATGTGGGCGGAGCTGATATCTGTTGTTGCGTTGAGATCGGCAATGGTGCGGGCAATTTTGAGGATGCGGTTATAGGCCCGGGCCGAAAGCCCCAGTTTGTCGATGGCCGATTCCAGCAGACGGCAGGAGGCATCGTCGACCCGGCAATGGCGCTTGATGTGCCGGCTGCTCATCTGGGCGTTGCAAAAAATTTTAGTGCGTGACAGGCGTTTTGCCTGAATTTCACGGGCAGCGGCGACACGCTGGCGGATGGTTTCAGAGGCCTCGGCGGCATGATCCTGCATCAAGTCTTTATACGGTACGGCCGGCACTTCCACGTGCATGTCGATACGGTCCAAAAGCGGTCCGGAAATCTTTGAGCGGTAGCGATGGATTTGCGGATGAGTGCAGCGGCATTCGTGTTTGGGATCGGAAAGATAGCCGCAGGGGCAGGGATTCATAGCGGCCACCAGCATAAAATTGGCCGGGTAGGTCAGGGTGGACCTGGCCCGCGAAATGGTCACCTGCAAATCCTCAATAGGTTGGCGCAGCACCTCCAGGACGTGTTTCTTAAATTCCGGCATTTCATCTAAAAACAGCACCCCGTTGTGCGCCAGGCTCACCTCGCCGGGCCTGGGAATATGACCGCCACCGATCAGACCGGCATCGGAGATGGTGTGGTGGGGGGCGCGAAATGGTCGGGTAGTCACCAGAGCTTGTCCCTTGGTTAACAGGCCGACAACACTGAATATTTTAGTGGTTTCCAGAGCTTCTTCAAAGGATAGGGGGGGCAGGATGGTCGGCAGGCGTTTGGCGAGCATGGTTTTGCCGGATCCCGGCGGGCCGATCATCACCAGATTGTGGCCGCCGGCGGCGGCAATTTCCAGGGCCCGTTTGGCATGTTCCTGCCCCATGACCTCGGCATAATCAATGGCGGAGTGACTGTCGCTGGTAAATAATTGGTCAATATCGATTGGTTCTGATGTGATGCGGGTAAATCCTCTTAAAAATCCCACAATCTCAGACAACGTGTTCGCTGCTAACACTTCGATGCCCTGGACCACTGCGGCTTCTGCTTTATTTTCAAAAGGCACGATGATGGCCGAATAGCCGGCGGCTTTGGCGGCCAGTGCCATTGGCAGGGATCCTTTGACCGGCTTGATGCGCCCGTCCAATGAGAGCTCGCCCAATATGAGATAGCAGGAAAGCTGGTCCTGGGGAATAATGCCGGTGGCGGCCAGGATACCCAGCGCGATCGGCAGGTCAAAACCGGTGCCTTCCTTTTTAATGTCGGCCGGCGCCAGATTAACCGTTATGCGGTCAGCTGGAAACCGATAGCCCGAGTTGTTAACTGCCGATTTGACCCGTTCTTTGCTTTCTTTGACCGCAGCTTCCGGCAGACCGACCGTTGTGAAGGTCGGCAGTCCGGAAGTGATGTCAACCTCCACCTCAACCGGATAGGCATCGATTCCCAGAACGGCACTGCTGAGGACTTTGGCAAGCAACAACTTTCTCCCAGGTCTTAAGGTTAACCGGTTTGGCTCTATGACCTACTGTCGACTGCACAAAGCTATAGCAAATCAAACTGTCGGCGACAATCCTTTTAATGGGTCTTGCGACAATCCTTTGTTAGCATAGACCGATGCAGGCAGTACACGGCCAGGATAACCAAAATCACTTGCTATTTAGATGGGTTTCGGCTATTTATTACCTAAATCTTGCATGAAAATTAATAAGGGATTCAGATTCAATTTTTAGCATGCGTTCTAACAGGCTGATGTGAAGTGCCGGGTGAAATGTTAAGCTGCATATTATATGCTCATTTTTTACGACGATGCATTTTCGGATAAAGAGGCAAGCCGCAGATTATAAAATTGATTGTTTTTTCAGATGATTGTGCTGCTAAAACGGACAAAATCCGTCTTTCTTCTAATTGCGGGATTACTGTTGCTTGCACCCCAGGCTGGCTATGCTCAGGATGCAACCCTGACGAATATAACGGTCTCCAATACCCAGGATGACCTGCTGCTTTTTTTAAATCTTGAAGGCGCATTCCGCGCAGAGATGAAACAGGCCATTTTAAGTGGCGCGCCTTCCACATTTTCTTTTTTTGCCAAATTGAATCGTGTCCGCAGTTTATGGTTTGACAAAGATATTGCCGATTTAGAGGTCACCCACACGATCGTTTACGATAATCTTAAGAAAGAGTTTACGGTCACACGCTCCTGGAAAGACAATAATCCTGAAGTGACCAAATCATTTGATGAAGCAAAGAGATGGATGACAGAAATCGATAGTTTAAAAATTATACCATTAAACAGGCTGGAAAGAGGCGAGCAATACCAACTGAGAGTGAAAGCTGAAGTTAGCAAGAAAACCCTTCCTCTATATCTGCATTATATTCTGTTTTTTGTGTCTTTATGGGATTTCGAGACGGATTGGTACACCATCGATTTTACTTTTTAATCACAGCCTGTTGATGATCAACCCACCACGAATGCCATGAAAAGGCCCAGATTTAAAAGAAAATCTTCACTTTCTGAAAAAGAGCGCAAGCGGCGCAAGCGCGAGCTTATTCTGATTCTGGTGATCCTGTTCGTGGTAGCCCTTCTAACGCTGGTCGAAAGCCGAATCATTAAATTCGAGGCGGATATTGCCGTTTCAAACACAGTTCTGATGTTTATCCTGATCAACATCAATTTGCTGTTGCTGATTTTAATGATCTATCTGGTTTTTCGAAACCTGGTAAAACTTATCTATGACCGGCGGCGCAACGTCCTGGGCGCTAAAATCAGGACCAAACTGGTCCTCGCTTTTGTCTCCCTTACACTGTTGCCGACCATTGTTTTGTTTTTCTTTGCACTCAATTTTATCACCACCAGCATTGAGTTCTGGTTTAATGTGCCGGTCGAACAGGCGCTCGAAAACTCATTGTGGGTGGGCAGTCGTCTCTACAGTCGAACCGAGGAGAATAATAAGTTTTTTCTTGATCGCATATCGTACCAGGTTAAAACCAAAAACTTGTTGGATGCCAAAAACCGCAAAGCCCTTTCCCAATATATTCGAATCGTTCAGCGCGAATTTAATCTGGATGCCGTCGAGATCTATGCCCGCAATGCCGAGCGTCTGACCTTTGCCCTGGCGCCCAAACTTGAAAACGAGTATTTCGGCATCATTTCGGCTGAAGATATCAAAAAGGAACTGCCTGCGGAAGGGTTTCGATCCATTTCGCAAACCATACCCTCCGGTGAGTTTATCAAAACCATAAGCACCATTCCGTTTGGGGTGCAGCCCGGTGAGGCCATCGGATTTGTGGTGGCAACCGTTCTGATGCCACAGGATCTTTCTGAAAATTTGCAGTTCATTCGCAAAGGTTTTATGGAATACCAGCAGATCAAACTCCTGAAAAAGCCGATTCAGATTACCTATTACATATCACTTTCAATTGTTGCATTGCTGGTCCTTTTTTGTGCTATCTGGTTCGGATTCTTTATGGCGCGCTCGATCAGTCTGCCGATTAAAGAACTGGCCGAAGGAACACGACGATTGGCAGATGGCGACCTCGATTACACCATTGATCCGGTCAGCGATGATGAATTCGGCAGCCTGGTTGAATCCTTTAACCAGATGACCCAGGATCTTCGGCTCAGCCGCGAGCAACTGGAGCTATCTGCCCGTATGTTGCGGCACCAGAATATCGAAATCGAAGAGAAGCGGCAATTCATGGAAATTGTTTTAAAAAGCGTATCCGCCGGTGTCGTCACACTGGATGCCAAGGGTATTATATCGACGATGAACAAATCAGCCGAAAAGATGCTGAATCTCAAATCCGAGCAGATACTGAACAAAAGCTATAAAAATTTATTAAACGGGGCTTTTTTAGAGCTGGCCAATGAAATTTTGGATAACCTCTCTTTGTCCAGTGGCGACGCAATTGAATTGCCGCTAAAGCTGACCATTGAGGGCCGACCGCGGAGTTTTCTGGTATCTGTCAATGCGCTCAAGGACGATGGCGGAAGACACATGGGAACCCTGATGGTGTTTGATGATCTAACCGAACTGGAAAAAGGCCAGCGCATGGCAGCCTGGCGCGAAGTGGCCCGGCGTATCGCCCATGAAGTTAAGAATCCGTTGACGCCGATTATTCTTTCCGCACAGCGGCTCAAACGAAAATATGCACAGTTTGTGGATGAGACCATATTTGAAGAGTGCACCGAAACCATTATCAGTCAGGTTGAGCTGATTCGCAATCTGGTGAATGAGTTTTCATCTTTTGCACGATTTCCCAGTGCCAATCCGCTTCCCTGTCATTTGATACCGATTATTGAAGAAACACTAGCGCTTTACCGTGAAGGACATCCGGCGATTGATTTCAAGATCAATAATACCCGTGACATCCCGATCCTCAATCTGGATCACCAGCAAATGAAACAGGCGATGATCAACCTGATTGATAATGCCATAAGCGCCATTAAAGGCGCCGGCCATATTACGATCAGCGTGGCTCATGACCCCATCCTAAAAAAGGTTCGGCTGGAGGTTGCCGATGATGGGCCGGGTATTTCCGATGAAGATAAAACCCGGCTGTTTCAGCCCAATTTTTCCACGAAAAAGACCGGAATGGGGCTGGGGCTCACCATTGTCAACACCATTATCGCAGATCACAATGGGATGATAAATGTGCAGGACAACGCCCCCACAGGTGCAAAATTTGTCATTGAATTGCCAGTATAGCTCCGGCATAGGGCATAGCGCAAAGAGCAAGGCGCAAGAAATGGGTGCTGTCGGAAATTTCAACGCTATGCGCTATGCACGATGCGCTTTGCGGAGAATTGAAGACCTCTGATGAGTAGGTCAAGCCAATATGTTCAATATACGTTGAAGCTAATAGGAGCAGAAATTTATGATCGCATCGGTACTAATTGTTGATGATGAGCAGTCAATTGTGCAGTCATTGAGTGGATTGCTTTCAGATGAGGGTTTTGAGGTTTCAACAGCGGTCAACGGATATGATGCCCTAAAGGCCATTGAATCGCAATCGCCGGACCTGGTTTTACTCGACATCTGGATGCCGGGAATGGATGGAATTGAAACCCTGACGGAAATTAAAAAAATTAATCCTCAAATTCAGGTCATCATTATCACGGGTCACGGGACGATTGAAACGGCGGTTAAAGCCACCAAACTGGGCGCCTTTGATCTGGTTGAAAAGCCGCTTTCAATTGATAAGATCATTTTAAGTATAAACAATGCGCTCAATTACCAGCGCCTGGAAGAAGAAAATAAATATCTTCGAACCAAGACTCTGGAAAAGCATTCAATAGACGGAGAATCAGAAAGGACAAAGGCTTTAAGGAAAAATATCGAAGTTGCAGCACCGACAGACACCTGGATACTGATTAGAGGAGAAAACGGCACCGGAAAGGAACTGGTGGCGCGCACGATTCATCAGCTCAGCCCACGGGTCGAACAACCCCTGATTGATGTCAGTTGTGCGGCCATCCGGGATGAACTATTGGAAAACGAAATGTTCGGCCATGAAAAAGGTTCATTTCCCGGAGCGACCGCCAAAAAAATAGGCAAATTTGAACTGGCCAATAATGGCACCATATTTCTGGATGAAATCGGTGATATGAGTTTAAGCTCTCAGGCCAAAATTCTGCGGGTTTTGCAGGAACAGCAGATACAACGGGTCGGCGGAAGCCGTCTGATCGGTATTGATGTGAGGGTGATTGCCACCACCAATAAAAATCTGGAAAAGGAAATCGATATGGGAACATTTCGAGAAGATCTCTATTATCGCTTGAATGTGATTCCAATTGATGTCCCGCCTCTAAGAGAACGCATCGAGGATCTTCCGTTTTTGGTCGAGGCATTACTGGAGGAATTTGCTGTGCAGAATCGCAGCAAACGCAAAACCATGAGTCTTGCGGCCATGAGCATGTTGAGTAATTATGCCTGGCCGGGAAACGTCAGGGAGTTGCGTAACCTGGTTGAACGACTGGCGATCATGGTCGATAAAGACCTTATTGATGTTGAGGATATACCGGATTCGTACCGCCCCGGTGGTTTGACCTATCCTGCGTATGCCGCCACAGCACCGTTTATGAAATTAGATAATTTTAAAGAAGCCAAAAAAGCATTTGAAAAAGAATTTATAAAAATTAAATTGGTTCAGAATGAAAACAACATTACCAAAACCGCCAAAGCCATGAAGGTCGGTAGGAGTTATCTGCACAAAAAAATCAAAAGCCTCAAATAGAAGCGGTCTTAAAAATGCATCTAACGCCCAAGGGCTGTGTTAAAAACCGATTCAAAATGCTCGAATACTAGCGTGTATGCTCCACTTTTGAATCGGTTTTCGCCTTGCCCTTGGGCGTGATCTACTATTTTTAAGACCGCTTCAAATTTATTTTTATAAATTGGAAACTTAATAATTTTAAGACCGCTTCAAAATTGTTTTTATAATTTGGAAACTTAGGTTTTTTAAGACCGCTTCCAATATAAACGAGATTTTGCAAACGTATTATATGAAAAAAGGACAGACGGGTTGACCATACGGATTATTGGCGGAGAGCTGAAGGGACGAAAACTGGTGACCGTGGCCGGCAGGGAGACAAGACCGACTGCTGACCGGGTGCGGGAGTCCATTTTCAATATCCTGGGCGATAGCGTTCGGGGCGCCCGCGTTCTTGATCTGTATGCCGGGACCGGAGCCATGGGGATTGAGGCATTAAGTCGGGGAGCTCAATTCGCTTTATTTGCAGACAACCGCAAAACGGCGTTGGCTGCTTTGGCAAAAAATATAAAAAATTGTGCGCTTGAAAGCAAAGCCAGTACCATCAAATGGAATATCGCTGACAACCTGAATATTCTTCGTTCACACCAACCCCTCTTTGATCTTGTTTTTGTAGACCCGCCTTACCATCAGGATCTGATCCAGCCGACCTTATCTAGTCTGTGCGCAAGCCAATGCCTGGCCAGAGGGGCCCGGTTGGCCATTGAACACTCGCCGCATGAGCGGATAGCGGAAAACCGAGCTGAGTTCCAAATCGCTGACCAGCGCAGATATGGAAAAACGCTTGTTTCTTTTTTAATTTATATGCTATGAATTTTCTTTATTAATCGGACCTAGTATATTACTTGTCTGCCGTTCGTGCTTTCCATTGCCGCCTAACCCCAAAGAAAAAGGAATGATAGCCGATGCCTAAAGTTGCCATCTATCCCGGATCCTTTGATCCGGTAACCAACGGCCATCTTGATATTGTTGAAAGAGGGTTAAAAATATTTGACAAGATTATCGTTGCGATTTTGTATAATCCAAACAAGGAGTATCTTTTTGGCCTCGAAGAACGTTTGGAGATGCTCAAAGATTGCCTGAAGAAATTTAAAGGCGTTGAAATCGATAGCTTTGATGGCCTTCTGGTCAACTATGCCGCTCAGCGAAAAGCGCACGCCATTTTACGGGGGCTGCGCGCCATGTCTGATTTTGAGTATGAATTCCAGATGGCCTTAATGAACCGGCGGTTAAATCGCGAGGTGCAGACGGTTTTTCTTATGACCGGATTGCGCTGGATATTTACAAGCTCTTCGATTATCAAAGAAGCCATTCAATTCGGCGGTAACATAGATGGGATGGTGCCGGACCTGGTCCAAGCAAAGCTGGTACAAAAATTCGATCTGGATACCGGATCCGGGCAAACCGGTAAAAATTAATTCAAGCCACGATTTCGTAAAGGCGCAATCGCGGTGTTATTCGTTAATGGCTATTCATAATTAGAAGAAAACAATGGATAACAAAAAACAGCGCTTGTTCTTCTAAAAATGAATAACCGATACCCGATAACGAATAACATGGGTTGAGCGCTAAGCGCTCCATCGGGCGAATGGATGGATCTCTGGCAACTCCATATCTTTTGCAAAGTCATCGAACTTAAAAGCTTTTCCAAAGCCGGCAAAGCCGTGCGCCTTTCTCAACCCACCATTAGCAGCCACATCAAAGATCTGGAAAATCATTTTAATTGTCGCTTGATTGATCGTCTGACCAAAGAAGTCGTTCCCACCAAAGCCGGCGAATTGCTGTATGGCTATGCGAAAAAATTCGGGGCGCTCCGTGATGCCACCGAGTCGGCGTTGTCGGAGTACAACGGGAAAATGCGGGGGCGCCTGGTCATTGGCGGCAGTACCATACCCGGGACTTATTTAGTGCCACAATTAATCGCTGACTTCAAACGCCCCTATCCGGATGTCATCATTTCTCTGGTTATCGGAGATACGGCTGATATTATCGAGCGCATCTTGGATGGAAGTCTGGAAATAGGAATTGTCGGTGCCCGGGCAGAGTCTCAAAAGATTGATCAAAAGGTAATTCTCTCTGATGAGATGGGGTTGATTGTACCGGCCCGACATCGCTGGGCTGGAAAAAAACGGGTATCGTTGAAACAACTTTTGACAGAGCCTTTTATTTTACGAGAACGCGGATCGGGAACCTTAACATCACTGCACAAAAGCCTTCACAACCAGGGCTGTGCGATTGAAGATTTGAAGGTCATTGCTGAACTGGGGAGCACCCAGGCCATTTGTCAAGGCATCAAAAACGGGATTGGTGTGTCCATTCTTTCGACACTGGCAGTGGCCGAGGATATTCAGGCCGGCAAATTAAGTGCGCTTAAAGTCGACGGCCTTAACCTCAAACGGAATTTTTATCTATCCTGGCACAAACGCCGCAGCCCCTCACCTTTGCGCCAGGCATTTGTCGATTTCCTCAACGAAAATCTTCCGGGCAAATAGTTGATTAGGGTTAAGATGCCCAATGGCGCCTTTTTAGAGTGAATGAATGCTTAGGCCTCTCGCAAAGGCGCAAAGAGAACAAGGGCTTTTTAACTCTAAATCTTTGCGACTTGGCGGCTTTGCGTGAGCGAAAAATACATAATGGATGTGTTCCGTTATTAAACTTTAACCACTGCCTTTCGATCTATCCAGCCGCTCGATTACCATAACCGCCACAAATCCGATGATTGCCAGACCAATGGCAGCTATCACCTCGGTGTTCACGGATGCAGGAATGATATTGGAACCATAGGTGACATGGGTTTTTCCGCGAATTATTTCGGTTGCCAGGATTTGTTTCCATGGCCAGATTTTAGGCATGGCGCCGACCATCAAACCGGTGAGGAATGCCATCGTCAGCGCGCGGAAACGGGTCAGGAAATAATTTAGCAGTCTAGAGAAACTGAGCAAACCGACCACACATCCCAGACAAAACACAATGATAATGACGAAGTTGTGGGGCAAAAAAGGGTTTTTTAGGGTGGCTGTAATAAACTCATATTTACCCAAAATGAGCAAGATGAAGGCGCCGCTGATGCCGGGCAGAATCATGGCGCAGATGGCAATGATCCCACACAAAAAAATAAACCAGAGTGCATCGGGGGTTTGCAACGGGATTAAATTCATGATGAAGGCCGCCACAGCGATGCCGACCGCCAGACTGATACCGGTGGTCAGTTTCCAGTATGCCACCTGACGGCTGACCACCATGATGGATGCCGCAATCAGTCCGAAAAAAAGACTCCATGTAAAGACAGGGTAGTGGTTAATCAAGAAGTTCATCAGTCGTGCGAGACTGATGATGGCTGCGCCGATTCCGGTAAACAGCGCAACCAAAAAACGGATGTGGATGCGCATCAGCGCACCTTTAAGGTTAAACTTCAGCAGGCTGCTGACCATGGTGCTGTCAAGAGATTTAAGGGCGCGGATCAGATCTTCGTAAATACCGGTAATAAGCGCAATGGTGCCGCCGGACACACCGGGTATCACATCCGCTGAACCCATGCACAGTCCCTTTAAAGACAACGCGCCGGCTTCATTAAAGGAATCCGGGCCCGGACTCGCAAAAAACACCTCTTTCCATGTCATCTGGGTTTTACGTTTCACAAATTCAATCCGTTTTATTATTTATTTTAAAAACAAGGCTATCTAATTTATTGGCCATTCACGCGCAAATTCAAAAAAGCCCGCATACCGCGGGATAAAAGCATGAATTAAAGCACTAAGCCACAAAGGTCACAAAGAAATTAATTAAAAGATGACCCGATAGGCCCTTTGTGTTCTTGGTGTCCCACGCCCGACATCGCGACCCGCCCGCCTCGCCTTGCGGCATCGCATGGCGGGCGTGGGCCGCTCAGGCGAGGCGGACGGGTTTGTGGTGAGGGCAATTTTATCTTTTTTCTTTCCAGCCCTGTGCACCGATCAGTTTAACAAACCGGCAACCCCCCAGATTGGTTTCATGTATGCCATTTTTATCTTTGGTTATTTTGATCAGATCCTGGGAGTGTTGATTGCCCACCGGCACGATCATGCGTCCGCCGTCTGCCAGCTGGCGGAGCAGCTTATCAGGAACCTCCGGCGCTCCTGCT
>JAHEIW010000187.1 GCA_024639185.1 Deltaproteobacteria bacterium
TCAAAATAAACCCCTGATGATTCAAGCCTCGATTGCTTTTGTGGTGATCTTTTTGCACTTTTTAAATGATGCCAAATATTATGTCCATGGCATCAGCTCCGAAGGCATCGAACCGCGATAATCTATAACAGAAGACAGAATTCAGAAAACAGAAGACAGATAATAACTGCGGCGTTCGTAACGGGCCTCCGGCCATAAATATGTTCCCGTCGATCTGTATTCTGTCCTCTGACATCTGTCCTCTGACATCCGACATCTGTCTTCTGTTTTCTGACTTCTGACATCTGGTGTCTGTCCTCTGTGTCCTAGATTGCCAGATCACTGGGCACTTTCTCGTCAAAGTGCTTCAAACGCATGGCCATCAGGTGATTGACCATCTCAAAATCTTCATAGGCCAGGTCGGTCTGTTTCGGATTGGATAGCATGGTTTCACGGCTGTGGTAGGCGGCGCCATATTCAGGATCGATCTCCAGGGCGCGATCAAAATCTTGAAAGGCCCGGGCAAACTCACCCAATTTTTCATAGGCCAACCCGCGTAAATGGTAGGCCCGAACATAATCCTGATCCAAATCAATGGCCCGATCAAAATCGGAGATGGCCTCAGCCGCCTTTTCCAATTTTAACCGGGCTGCCCCCCGGCTGACGTAAAAAAGCGCCAGGGAGGCGTCATATTTTATGGCTCGGGACAGTAGATCAACACTTGCCTTAAAGTCCTTTTTGATATAGGCCGCAACACCTTCATCAAACATCTTCCGGGCTGCATATTTATTGGCCACGTTGTTTACCTCCAATATGGGAACACACATTGCTGTGATCTTTTCCATTCTGCCGCACGCTGGCAGAATAGGTCGCAATTCGGGGAACCAGCTGAAATTAATACTAATATAATTCTCCCCGCCTGAAAATATAAATAGTCACTTTCAGCGATATGTCAACAAAGGCCCGTAAGCCAGGCTTTCAACCTTACCCTATAATTAAAAAACTATTTGACATACCTATTTCTCCATACCAAATTGGTCCCACCTATTTTAACTTACATGTTATTCCCTGATTCAATTTTTGGTTGCCTCTATGACAGATGTATTTATCGTTAAGTGGATTTTTGCGTTTTCACCCATTCTGACGGTACTTGTCTTAATGATTTTTAAAAACTGGAGCGGCTCTCGAGCTGGAGCCGCCGGTTGGTTTGTTTCCTTGATCATTGCAACACTTATCTTCGGAGCTCATCCTGAACTTATTGCCCATTCTCAGATGAAAGGCATTCTACTTTCCCTTAATGTTCTTTATATTATCTGGGCAGCTCTTTTTTTGTATCATGTTGTAAATGAAACCGGTGCCATTCGCGCCATCGGTATCGGTATACAAAGATTCAGTGGAGACAAATCCATCCAAATTCTCATCTTTGGATGGATATTTGCCTCTTTTCTTCAGGGGGTCGCCGGTTACGGCGTCCCCATTGCAGTTGTGGCCCCCCTTCTTGTTGCGCTTGGTTTTTCTCCTGTTGTTTCAGTTGCAGTTCCGGCAATAGGACATTCATGGTCGGTCACATTTGGCTCAATGGGGGCTTCCTTTCAGGCGCTTATGGCTGTATCCGGTCTTGAATCGTCCTACCTGGCGCCATGGTCTGCTGCGCTGCTTGGTGTTGCCACCTTTTTGTGCGGAATATTTGCCGTCTATGCATATGATGGATGGAAAATGGTAAAGCACAGTCTGATGGCAATTCTCATTATTGGAACCACCATGGCGGGTACTCAATATATTCTTTCCGTTTCCGGAATGTGGACTCTGGGTGGTTTCGGAGCAAGCCTGGCAGGTCTTTGCAGCGGCCTTGCTGTTGCAAAATTAAAAATATACAACCAGACGCCGCCTTCACAAACCCAACCGGAAATGGGGCTGTGGTGGGCATTGGCGGCCTACTTTATTCTTATCGTCATTGTTTCTACCGGCGTTATGATACCTGCTGTCAATGCATTTCTCGGACAGGCAAAATTATCTTTTGCATTCCCTGAGATAATATCTTTGAAGGGATGGGTTGTTGCGGCCGGACCCGGCAAGGCCATCAATATTTTCGGCCATGGGGGTGCGCTGCTTTTCTATTCATCCGTTATAAGTTTTTTCGTTTATCTGGCAAAGGGCTTTTATAAACCCCAAGCGATAAAAACAATACTGCAAAAAACCGTAAAAAGCGGTGTCCCCACTAGTCTTGGGATTGTCAGCATGGTTTGTTTTGCCATGATAATGGATCACTGCCAGATGATATACATCCTGGCTGAAGGGATCAGCAGGGTTTTCGGATCTATTTACCCTCTGGTGGCGCCATGGATCGGACTGCTGGGTGCTTTTATGACCGGTAGCAACACCAACTCCAATGTTGTTTTTGGCGTCCTGCAGCAGGAGACGGCACACCTGGCAGGGCTCAGTGCGGCCCTGATACTTGCGGCACAGACAACCGGCGGAGCGCTCGGCAGCATGATTGCCCCGGCAAAAATACTCGTGGGCTGTTCGACTGTCGGTCTGGCGGGAAAGGAAGGACCGGTTCTAAAGACAACACTTCGTTATGGGCTTGTGATTACGGGGATTATTGGCATTATTACAGCATTGGCATCTTTTATCATTTAAGGGCTAACCCTATTGATGGATAATTTTTTTAAAAAACACGCTTTAAAGCTAAAAGCCATAGCCTTAATACTCATGCTGGTGATACCTTTTTTTCTTTATACAGCGGCCATGCAGGGATCAATCGTTCAGATAAAACTATTGCTGGCACTTATGATCGGCACGATGCTGTTTGTTTTGAAAAAAGGTTAGGTCTTCAATTAAACGACATACAGGTACAGTCAATATGGCAAAAGACAAAAAAACGAACATAAACCCATCACCGCTAAAACCAAAAATTGTGATCGGCGCTCAAAGCAATGATCATTCAGCTTATCTGGCCGGTGTCTCAACCGAGCAATTTTTTACAGATGCACGCACTTTCGCGCATGTGCAACTTCTCGTAACCGAATACTATCAGCTGGATATACTGAGTAATTTCTGGGACGTCTATAACATAGAAGCCGAAGCATTAGGTCAAAAGGTTATTTATCACCCTGACGGGATACCCGATGTCGACCGCACCCGGCCATTGATCAGCATGCCTGCTGATCTGGATCGGATTTCGCCCCCCGACCCTTATACGTCAGGCCGGTTGCCCTGGATTCGGCAGTTCAACAAGATTTTTTTGGAAACGACCCATAAACTCGATCGGATCTATTTTACAGCCCCATTTAGCATCGCGGTGAACATCAGGGGGTATGAAAATCTCGTTATGGATATGTATGAGCGGCCGCGCTTTGTACATCGTCTTTTTGAGTTTCTTTGCGATGACGTCATTGCACCGTTTATTGAAGTGATGCGAAGTGAATTCGGCAATCCCGACCTTGTCATGGATGGGCGTGATGCCTGGGCGTCCCCTCCAATGATTGCTCTTGATATCATGGATGAATATGTTGTCGCTTATACCGAGAGGCTGCGTGACAGATTCGGTGATAAGGTGATCACAAGAGGAAACTGGGGTGATGCCCGCTGCGGCGATATCGAGCGGTTTTTTTCACAAAAAATTCGGTGCAGCCCCGGTTCGCTGAGCGTTTTGGATCCGGATCTGTATGAAGTCGGACCTGAACGGGTGAAGACATATGCAGATAAACACAAGGCATTTATAACCGCAGGCGTCGATGCCACCTTACTTCAAAGGGGTCCGGTTGAGGCTATTGTAGAACGGGTCAAGCTATACATCGATAAATTAGCAAGAGATGGACGGTGCATGATCCATCTCAACCAGATCGCCGCTGAGACCCCGCCTGAGCATATTCACGCGGCAGTTGCAGCCTGTCATGCCTACGGTCGGCACCCCATCCCCGATAATCTGGAGGACGTTTATTTTGAAATACCAAAGCGGCAAAGCTTTTCGGCCTTCATACGAGAAAAAGGGGTCTCGATCGACGCATAGCGGGAATTAACCCAAACCCATTTCAGGTTCATTCTGACAGAATCTTATTTGAGGTAGATGATTTCGCTGCTGCGGTGCTGGCTGGCAACCGTCAAACGCGGTTTGCTGCGCTTAAAGGCACCGCAAATTTCGTCCAGCACCTTTTGGGGGTTGTTGTTGGTTTCGCTCAGATGCGCCAAAACGACGTGCTCAAGGTGCGGGTGCTGCAATTCTTTGAGCAGACGTTTTGACTGTAGATTGGATAGATGCCCCCGGCGGCTCTGGATCCGTTTTTTCAGGGGCCATGGATAGGGTCCGTTCATCAGCATTTCCGGATCATGATTGGCTTCCAGGATGAGCATATGGCAGTCTTGCAGCTGCGCTTTTAATTGGGGTGTGGCGATGCCCAGATCCGTTGCGATACCGATGCGGCGGCCGTTCTGTCCGATGGTAAATCCCACCGGATCTGCGGCGTCGTGGGAAACGGAAAATGGATGCACGCTTAAATTATTGATCTGAAAGGGGACATCGCACTCGAAGGTCCGGATTTCGTGCACCGCCTTGCCGAGGCGAGCTTTTTTTGTAATTTTGCGGCTGAGGTATATTGGCAGCTTTAGCTGGCGTGAAAGCACGCCAACAGACTGGACGTGATCGCTATGTTCATGGCTGAGCAAAATGGCGTCCAGATCCCTGGGGTTGAGTCCCCGTGACTTTAGCCGCCGCTTTATTTCAGCGGCTGACAGACCGGCATCGAGCAAAATGCCGGTAACGCCGTCTGAAATGAAGATGGCATTGCCCCGGCTGCCGCTGGCCAAAACGCAAACCGCCAGATTGTAATCGGTGCATTGCCGCACGCGTTCTAATTCAAGTTTCAATGTATTTGTTATTGGTTTGATGTTATTTGTTATTAGACCTATATCAAAACAATATGTCACTGAACCCCGTTTTTCCAATACCTCCTACCCGGTGACCAATACCCTCCAATAACGAATAACCAATAACGATTAACGTTATTGGCCCGTATGCCCGAACCCCCCGCTATTGCGCCCGGTTTCATCCAGTTTTTCGACAATATCAAGTTGGGCAGCATATACTTTTTGAACAATCATCTGCGCAATACGGTCGCCGCGTTTAAACGTATACGGTTCCGGGCCCAAATTAATAACCGCGATTTTAATCTCGCCCCGATAATCGGCGTCAATGGTACCCGGGGAATTGATCAGCCCGATGCCATGCTTTATGGCCAGTCCGCTGCGCGGTCTGATCTGGGCCTCAAAGCCAGTTGGCAGAGCGATTGCAAAACCGGTGGGGATCAGGGCGCGATCACCGGTGGGTAACATAAGGTCCTGCTGTAAGGCCGCACATAAATCCATGCCTGCCGATTGAGCGGTCATATAACGGGGAAAGGGGATATCGGCATCCGTGTCCGGACGTAAGCGTAGAATTTTAATGATGGGCGAAGGGTTCATGGCTGTGTGGTTTCAGATATTCCGGTTCGGGCGAAATTTTTATTAGTGTTCGGGTGTCAGGTGTCAGGGCTCGGCTGGCTACACCGAATCTTCAACATCTCAGAAATTCTCTCCAGGTCTCAGGCTTCGAGGCCGGCAGGCAGGCCTCAAGGGCCACAGACTGACACCTAAACACTGAAACCCTTTTGTTGGCCAATCGCCGGTAGCCTGATATTTAAGATAAGCCTGATGAACATCGAGACGATGAATCTGCGCACCTGAACCGGTGGGTCAGTTTTACAGAATATCTTCATATGGCTTTTTGTCTTTAACCGGTCCCAGCAGCGTTAATCCCATTTTGTTTCTGACAAAGATGCTCTTGGAGAGTTCCAAAATATCTGCAGCCGTCACCGATTCGA
>JAHEIW010000188.1 GCA_024639185.1 Deltaproteobacteria bacterium
CACCAACGCGCTGAAATTGGGCTTTCGATGATCGGCAATGATAAGGCTGTTATTAATTCAAAACTCGACAAAATTATAAATCTGGCCGAAGACCTCGGTCTGGCAGAAATTATTGACACTGAAATAGAAATCATCCATTTATGATTCCCTTTGCACGATCAGACCGGGTCAGCGGATTAATCCAAAAAGTGCTGTCCGAGATATTGCAAAAAGATATCAAAGACCCGCGATTGAAGATGGCCACTGTTACCGGAGTCGAAGTTTCGCGCGATTTAAAACTGGCACGCATCTACTTTACGACTCCTGACGGAGAGCAGAAAAAAGATGCGGCCATTAAGGGGTTCAATAGTGCGCGCGGATACATTAAACGGACGCTGGCGCATGAGCTGAATCTCAAATACATGCCGGATATAAAATTTTTCTACGATGCATCCATAGAGCATGGTGAGCATATTGATCGTTTAATCAAGTTAACCAAAGAGCGTAATGAAACAGATTCTTCAACACATTAAGACCAGTCAGCGAATTTTAGTTGCATCACATGCAGAGCCTGACGGGGATTGCCTCGGTTCTCTGGTTGCTATGGGAATGGCATTAATTAAACTGGACAAAACCATCACCTTGTTTAATCCAAGCCCCATCCCGGCGGTTTACCGATTTTTACCCGGTGTTAAGCGCATCGTAACGCAGATAAAAGCGGCTGAAGAATATGATCTGGCCATTATACTGGATTGCGGCGATATTATAAGGGTCGGCGAGGACAGCTCGATTGTGACCCAGATACCCATCGTCGTTAACATCGATCATCACGTGTCCAACACCGGCTTCGGGCACGTCCAGCTGATCGACACCGATGCCTGCGCCACAGCCGAAATCGTTTATCGCTTGATCCAGGCGCTGGAGATCCCGTTTGACAAGGCGATCGCAACCAGCATTTACCTGGGAATTTTAACCGATACCGGCTCTTTTCGGTTTTCAAATACAAACCCGGCCGCCTTTGCCATCAGCAAGGCCATGATCGACATCGGAGTCGAGCCCCACGCAGTGGCGCAACGCGTCTTTGGTACCTATTCACTGGGCCGCATCAAACTGTTAAATATGGCATTGAACTCGATTGAAATTTCAGAAAATGGCAAATTGTCCTTGATGACCGTCAACCGAAGTATGCTAAATGCAACCGGAACGAGCACTGAAGATATAGACGGTTTGATCAATTATGCCCGCCGGATCGAGGATGTTAAGGTTGCCGCCCTTATCCACGAAATAAAAAACGGGGCCGGAAAATTTACCAATATGAACCGCTACCATGTCAGTTTGCGATCCGATAGTACGGTGGATGTTGCCAAAATCGCCGGTAAATTTGGTGGCGGCGGGCACACAAGCGCTGCCGGATTTCAAATTGAATCAACTTTGGTGTCGTTGAAGGAAAAAATCATCGAGCTGGCTGATGACCTTTAAAACGTCCCCTTTACGCATAAGGCTACCGCGGCCGGAAACCGCGCAAGAAAAGAACAATTCATGCAGGCACTGCACCAAAGCGGGATAATCGTTGTCGACAAACCCCCGAATATCTCTTCCGCGAAGGTCGTTGCCCGGGTGAAACGATTGTTCGGTGCTAAAAAAGCAGGTCATACCGGCACACTGGATCCCTTTGCAGAAGGGGTGCTGGTTTGCTGCATAAACGAAGCAACCCGATTGGCACAGTTTCTGCTGGCCGGCACCAAAAGATACGAAGCAACCCTTAAGCTGGGGATCGAAACCGATACCCAGGATTCGACGGGGACCATCACCGCCACCAAAGCGGTAGTTGACTGCACGGAACAAAGAATAAGATCGACCGTCAAAAAATTTATCGGTCCGATTGATCAGCAGCCGCCGATCTTTTCGGCGCTAAAGCACAAGGGTACACCGCTGTATAAATTAGCCCGGCAAGGTCGACCGGTCCAAAAGCCGGCCCGGCGGATTCATATTTCAAAAATAAAAATTCTTGAAATAAAATTGCCGCTGGTCCATTTAGAAGTGTCATGTTCTGCCGGAACCTATATCCGCACCCTGTGTGCCGATATTGGAAAGCAGCTGGGATGCGGCGGTCATCTGCAGGCACTCAAGCGCACCCAAAGCAGCGGCTTTACCATTCAACAGGCCCTTTCACTGTCGCAACTGGAAGAGCAATCATTGGATCGTGAGGTGAACGGCAGTTTAATCAGCATGACAGAGGCGCTTGCGGACATGCCGCAATGCCGGGCTGATCAAGATTTGATAAAAAAAATCAGATATGGTCAGCCGATTCGCAAAACGGATATCGATTTCGGCGGATCATCAAAAAATTTGATGAAACAAGACACCCACCTCAAAATTGTGGATGGCGACAATGCCTTGCGGGCGGTGATAAAATATAATAAAAACCAGGACAATTTTTCTTATGCCTGTGTTTTTCAAAATTAAACATTTCAAATTTGCATGAAAGTTAATGCAAAATTAACAAAAATAAGCAATATAGTAACACCATCAACGATAATTATCCGAACAGGAGGCTGTAACAGTGGTTTTCGACACAGAAGAAAAAAAGAAACTGATTGACAAATTCAAACTTCACGAAACAGATACCGGATCGCCGGAAGTTCAGGTGGGTTTGTTGACCTATCGTATTTCCTCCCTCACCGAGCATCTGAAAATTCACAAAAAGGACCATCATTCCCGCAGAGGATTGCTGATGCTCGTCGGCAGGCGCCGCAGGCTGTTAAACTATGTGAAACACAAAGATGTCAACCGCTACCGGGCCATCATCGATACGTTAGGGTTAAAACGGTAATCGGCCGAGTCTGCGCGCCCCTACCGCCTCAAATTTCAACGGTTTCGAAGCTGAAATTCTGGACCGTTGCGGACCGGAATGGCAACGTCAGATGAAAAAAACGCTGCGCGAAACCCGATCTTTTTCGGATATTTTGAATTGACCGCTCAATACAATAAAACATTTTGCCATTAATAATTGCCAAATTAATCTACCGGCTAATCTATGGCTGAAGAAAGTTTGGCAAGGCTTACCATTAGGAGAAAATATGGAAATTTTAATACAAGAAGAAATTGGGGGCAGAACCCTCAATATTCAGGCCGACAAGGTCGCCAAACAGGCGTCCGGTTCGGTCGTGGTTCAATATGGAGATACAATTGTGCTCGTAACGGTTGTCGCCGCCCATGAAGAAAGGATCTCAGATTTTTTACCCCTGACCGTTGAATATCAGGAAAAAATTTATGCGGCCGGCCGGATCCCGGGCAACTATTTTCGTCGTGAAATCGGGCGTCCCAGTGAAAAAGAAACCCTGACCGCCCGTCTGATCGACCGGCCGATCCGGCCTCTGTTTCCAAAAGATTGGCGCTATGAAATCCAGGTGATTGCAACCGTATTATCCATGGACCAGGAAAATGACCCGGACACCCTGGCAATGATCGGAGCATCGACGGCACTGGAGATTTCAGACATCCCGTTTGCCGGACCGATCGCCTGTGTGAGGGTGGGTCGCATTGACGGTCAGTTGAAAATCAATCCCCCCACTTCGGAATTGGAAAATAGCGATATCAATATCATCGTGGCCGGCTCCAAGACAGGTGTCGTGATGGTAGAAGGCGGCAGCGATGTGGTCAGCGAAGCCGATATGCTTGAAGCCATATTTTTCGGTCACCGCGAAATGCAGCCGCTGATTGATCTGCAGCTCAAATTAAAGGAATCACATGGCCGGCCGAAACGCACCTATACCGCACCGGAAAAAGAACCGCAGCTGGTCGACACTTTAAATGAAACGGCTGCCGGGCGCTTGCGTGAAGCGATATTAATTCCGCAGAAAACAAAACGCTCGACCGCCATGCGCGAACTCAAGGCCGAAATATTTGAGAGCCTGGGCGAAGACTATGTGGACCGCAAGTCAGAAGTATACGCCATATTAAAAGACATCCAAAAAACGATTAGCCGGGACCTGATTTTGAAAGAGAACCGTCGCATCGATAATCGTAAATTTGATGAAATCCGGCCGATCACCTGCGAGGTGGGCTTGCTGCCCAGACCCCACGGCAGTGCACTTTTCACCCGGGGTGAAACGCAGGTACTGGGTGTATTGACGCTGGGCTCCGGACAGGATGAACAACGCGTTGAAACGCTGTACGGTGAGGAGTTTAGACCCTTTATGCTGCATTATAATTTTCCGCCCTATTCCGTCGGTGAAACCCGACGCATCTCCGGCCCCTCACGCCGGGATATCGGGCATGGCGGATTATCCACCCGGGCGATTGAGAGAATTTTACCGGATAAAGAAGCATTTGATTATACCATTCGACTGGTATCAGAGGTTCTGGAATCCAATGGTTCTTCATCGATGGGTACCGTATGCTCCTGCTGTATGGCATTGATGGACGGTGGTGTTCCCATCAAGGCCCCGGTGGCCGGTATTGCCATGGGCCTGGTAAAAGAAGACGATCAGGTTGTTATCCTTTCTGATATCTTGGGGGATGAAGATCATACCGGCGATATGGATTTTAAAGTGACCGGCACCGAAGCTGGAATCACAGCGCTTCAAATGGACATTAAAATTCATGAATTGTCCAAGGAAATCATGCAAAGCGCTCTGGAGCAAGCCCGCGTAGGACGGATTCATATTCTCAACAAAATGCTGGACACCATCAGAGAGCCACGCGAAGAAATTTCACCGTATGCACCGACGATCACGACCATTAAGATCAACCCGGATAAAATCCGCGAGGTCATTGGACCCGGTGGTAAAGTCATTCGCGGAATTCAAAGCGAAACCAATACCAGTGTTGAAATTGACGATTCCGGCTTGGTTAAAATCGCCGCTTACTCAAAAGAAGAAGGCCAGGCTGCGATAAAAATGGTAGAAGATCTGACCCAGGAACCCGAAATCGGCGCAATCTATGAGGGCACCGTCGTCAAGACCACCGATTTCGGTGCGTTCGTGCAGATCCTGCCGGGCACAGACGGTCTGGTGCACATCTCCCAGCTGGCCAATCGGCGCATCACCAAAGTAACCGATGTCGTCAAAGAAGGGGATTCCCTCAAGGTCAAGGTCTTGGAAATCAGTCGGGATGGCAAAATCCGGCTCAGCCATAAAGCGCTTCTGGAAGATAAGCATGGCCGCGAGCGTAAATAGGACCGAGTTAAAAAATGGTATCCGGATTTTAAGCCAAAAAATGCCGCACACCCGATCGGTGTCCATGGGTGTCTGGGTTAATGTGGGGGCCCGTGATGAAAAACCGGCTGAAAGCGGGCTTTCTCATTTTATCGAACACATGATTTTTAAGGGCACCCGTCGGCGATCCGCCTATCAGATTGCCAAAGAATTCGATGCCATCGGCGGTCACACCAATGCATTTACGACCATGGAAAATACCTGCTATCACGGCAAGGTAATGGACACCCATATGGATACCATGGTCGATATCCTCTCTGACATTTTCTTGAATTCAGTATTTGATCCCCAGGAAATCGAAAAAGAACGCCCGGTGATATTGCAGGAAATAAAAATGGTCAAGGAAAGCCCGGATGAATATGTTCATCTGCTTTCGGGAAGAAATTTCTGGGGGGACAACCCCCTGGGGCGTTCGATTCTGGGCAGTCAGGAAAATATCATCCAGTTTGACGCCCATCAGATCAAAAATTATTTCCATCGCCTGTATCAACCGGATCGCATCGTGGTTTCGGTGGCCGGCAATGTGGACCACAAACATTTAACCGATCGACTGGGGCCGGCTTTTGAATCCATTAAAACCGGCAACCAGATCAGCGAGCGCGTCACCCCGCAGAGCCAGGG
>JAHEIW010000189.1 GCA_024639185.1 Deltaproteobacteria bacterium
TGGCCATGTTTGCGAGCCTGCTCAGCGGGGTGCCGTTCAGCTTTACCGCCCATGCCAAAGATATTTATACCTCGGACCCCAGACAGCTGCGGGAAAAAATGGCGCTGGCCAAATTTGTGGTCACCTGTACCGAATACAACCGCCGCTATCTGAATAAGCTGTGCGGCGATCCGCCGCGTCCGATCTATCGCGTTTACCATGGCATCGATACGCAACTGTTTTCACAGAATCTCGATATTGCGGCCAAAGTGACCCAGCCCTACCGCATCTTGACGGTCGCCCGTCTGACTGCCAAAAAGGGGTTGCCCACTGTTTATCGGGCCCTGAAAATATTACAGGACACAGGCGTTGCCTTTGAGCATACCCTCATCGGTGATGGTGAGGATCGCCGCAAAATTTTAGCCGTCATAAACGATTTGGACCTGGGTGCCCGTACCCGCTGGCTGGGGGCGCAGCCCCATGAAGTGGTGCTGGAACATTATCAACGGGCCCACCTGTTTGTGCTGGGCTGTGAAGTGGCGCCCAACGGCGATCGAGATGGAATTCCCAACGTTTTATTTGAAAGTATGGCCATGGGGGTGCCGGTGGTGGCCACCCCTGTTTCGGCCATTCCCGAACTTGTTGATACTGAAAAAACGGGTCTGCTGGTCGAACCCGCGACTCCTGAAAAAATGGCGCAGGCCATGCAGCGATTGCTGACCGATGACGGCCTCCGGGCCAGAATCATCCCTGCAGCCCGGCAGCAGGTTATGCGAAACTTTGACAACAAGACTCTGATAGACGGTTTGGCCACCGCTTATCGTAAAGAAATCAAGGCCTTTCGGCACGTGGCCGTCAATGGGACCGGATCAGCCCAAAGCCGGCAGGGTCGACCTTTATAACCCCTGGTGCGTCTAAGTGTTCCCGACCGGTGCTACATGCCATGGGCGCATTCATGTGACGGCATGAACCATGGCTTGACATCTAAGTCTTCGATTTCTATACTTTTCAGTAAACAACATCCCTGTCGGGCAAAATTAGCACAGGCAACCCGTGAGCGAACGCTATTTTGATCCGGACATATTGCAAATTATTTCTGAGACACAAAACGAATATGCGACGGCGCGTTCGATCGCATGGGAGGATAAATGAGGATTCTATCGCTGTTTTATGGCCATGATGCCAGCTGCGCCCTGCTGGAAGACGGAGAGCCTGTTGCTGTGCTAGAAAAAGAACGATTAACGCGCATCAAGCACGATCAGGGGGCCATGGATCTTGAACCGATCCTGGAAACTTACGGCTGGGCGCCTGACAGTATTGACCTTGTCGTCATATGCCCCCAGGCCAGACCGACTTTAGAAGGTCGGTTGTATGAGTGGGACCTTCAGGGCAAAACCTATGAAGCCAACCCTGAGTATCTGAAGGAAGGCTGGGCTGGACCGGTTGAATACCGTTACAGCCGGCATCAGATCAGGCTGTTCGGTCGCTGGTATGATGGCTATGCCGTCGACCATCACCTGGCACATGTTGCCGGCGCTTTGTTTACCGCCCCGTTTGAGGAGGCCTGCCTTCTGACCGCCGACGGTGGCGGCGACTTTAAGATGTGTGCCCTGGCCTATGGCAGCGGGAATAAAATACCGCAAATCGAATACGGTTGGGGGTACGAAGGTGTCGGTCGCCTGCAGCTAAACATCGGCCGGACATGGGCCTCTATCGGTGAATATAATTTTGGGATGAAACGCCTGGAAGGTGCCGGCAAACTCATGGGACTTGCCAGCTACGGCACGCCGCGGGATGACATTATCGACATTTTACGGCAGCAGATGCTTTACCATCCGTTTTCACCCTATCCAAGAGACGAATCCGGAAACCTTAAAGTTGTGCAACTTGATCCCGAAAGCCAATTTGCGCAGGATTTGTGCGCATCCTTACAGGTGCTGACCACCGAATTTTACCTGGAGGCTGCAGCCCGCGTAAAATCGTGGCATCCTTCAAAGCACCTGGTTTTAACGGGCGGCTGTTCGATGAATTGCATCGCCAATACGGCCGTTCACAAAAGCGGTTTGTTTGACGATACCTGGGTGCCGGCTCAACCCCACGACGGGGGTATCGGTCTGGGTCAGGCCCTGTTTGTCTGGCACCATGTTCTGGAGCAGCCCCGGGTGGTTAGAGCGTGGAGTCCTTTTCTGGGAACCGATGCAGGGGATCTGCGTACCGATGTGATCCCGCAGATCATTCAATTTTTGGAAGCGGGTAAAAGTGTCGGTCTATGCTATGGGCGGGCCGAATCAGGGCCTCGGGCGCTCGGGCATCGCAGCATTCTGCTGGACCCGCGCATCCCCGACGGTAAAGATCGATTAAACCAGCGGGTTAAACACCGTGAATGGTACCGTCCGTTTGCACCGATGGTGCTCGGAGATTGGGGTGTGCCCAGCAAGTACATGTCTTACGTTGTGCCGACCGATGCCGAGCAGGTGCCGGCCATCACGCATGTTGACGGTACCAGCCGGCCTCAGATTGTCGATGGCCGGGACGACCCCTTTATCTTGAAGTTACTATTGGCCTGGCAGGACAGAACCGGCTGCCCCCTCCTTTTGAATACGTCTTTTAATTGCCAGGAGCCGCTGGTGGATACCATTGAGCAGGCCCGGGCGACATGGAAGCGTACCGGTCTCGATGTGCTGGTCACCCCTGAAGGGATCGAGGTGGACAAAACCGGGGCCGATGAACTCCAGTCGCCAGCCGCTTTCAAAAATGCCTCCCTGCGGGCTTCATCCGGATGAAAATCTGTTATTATACGCCGTTTAAGCCTCTTTCCCACGTCAATCCTTCCGGCGATTGGGTAACGGCAACCGGCATATTTTCTTATCTGAACGAACAGGGCCATCGGGTGGTTCCGATGAGCGATTTTCGCTGCCGCTGGATTTATTGGAAACCCTGGCGCTGGCCTCATTTGCGACAAGAAACCCTGAGGGTGGTGCGGAAAAATGCCGCTAAAGGTATGGATCTGTGGTTTACCTATCACAGCTATTACAAGGCGCCGGATCTTTTGGGGGCGGCGGCTGCCAGACGCCTGGGTATTCCCTATGTTATTTTTCAAGGAATTTATTCTACCAAACGCAGGCGCGCCTGGAAGACCTATCCCGGATTCTATCTGAACAGACGCAGCCTGTGTGCCGCCCGGCACATTTTCACCAACAAAAAGCTCGATTTGCTGAATCTGAAACGGCTCATACCGGATCATAAGATCACCTATATCGCGCCGGGGCTGATAGCCGATGATTTCAATTTTGATGCCGGGGCGAGGACCGAAATCAGGCATACGTTGAATTTAGGCGATGATCCGGTGGTTTTTACGGCAGCCATGTTTCGGCCCGATGTCAAAACCGAAGGCCTGACCTGGGTGATTCGGACCTGCGGCGCGCTTTACCGGCGGGGCCATCCGCTGCAGCTGGTCATCGCCGGAGATGGCAAAGAAAAGAATAAACTCAAACAACTGGCCGATGAACATCTGCCGCAGCGCACACACTTTGTCGGCAACATCGCCCGCAGCGAAATGTACCGCTATTACAGCGTCGGCGATCTGTTTGTTTTTCCCGGGATCCGGGAGTCGCTGGGTATGGTATTTCTCGAAGCCCAGGCCTGCGGGCTCCCGGTGGTTGCTTTTGACAATGCCGGCGTGCCGGAAGCCGTAAATGACGGTGTCACCGGCTTGCTGGTCCCTGCCTTTGACGCCAGGGCTTTTGAAGAAGCCATTGTCCGGCTGCTAACTGATGTTGAGCTGCGCCGCAGGATGGGAGGCGCGGGCAAAGCGTACGTCCGGCAAAACCACAACCTGCCTCAAAATTATAAAATAATGGAAGACGTTCTCGAGCGCATTGTTCAAACAGCACATCATACCGCTTGATGCTGAATAGCCGTTTATCCAGTACACCTGTGCGCTTTTGATCGAGCGACGGCGATGATCCTGAGTTTAATTTGATCATTAGGAATACCGGTTTCTTATGGAAAACAAAGAAAAGACCCGATTCGGTCTCATTCGACACGCCGAAACTTTTTGGAATCGGGAAAGCCGCATCCAGGGGCACCGCGATTCCGACCTGACGGACAGCGGCAAAAAAGAAGCCGCTGCCTGGGGTCGCCGTTTGAAGCGCGTTGCCTGGGACCGTATCCTGGGCAGTGACCTGGGGCGTGCGGTCCATACGGCTGACATCATCAACGATCACCTGCAAATTCCGTTTGAAGTCGATCCGCTGCTCAGAGAGCAGGACTGGGGTGAATGGACCGCTAAACCCACCCATACCATTATACATGAGGAATTGCCAAAGTTGGATGTTGACAGAAGATCCGGTTGGTTATTTTGCCCTCCGGGTGGTGAAGATCGCATCAGTGTGTGGCAAAGAAGTCACAACGCCCTGGTGGCTGCCGCCCGAAAATGGCCTGGCAGCACGATCCTGGTGGTCGCCCACGAAGGGGTGATTAAAAATATAATATATCGTCTTTGCAACCGGATCTATGCGCCGCAAGAGCCTGCTTTGATTAAGTCCCGGCATTTGCATTGGCTGGTTATCCATAAAAGCGGCCTGCAGCTTCATGAAATCAATGCCCTGCGGTTACCCGAGGCGGATTGATAGCGATATGAAAATTTTAACGATTCACGACATTCGCAAAGAATATTTTGATTTGGATCTGGGGGCCTTTCGGCTGACTTTTGATGATGGGCTTTTCTCTCAATATTATTATTTTCAATTTTTCAGGAATCATCCTGAAAGGCTGACCTATTTTATTGCGACGGATTTGATTAAGCCTGGCGCCGTCAGACCCGCTTTTAACGGTCAGTATTTACCCTATTTAAAATCCAAGAAGTATATGTACCATACTTTTACCGAAGGCCGCTTCGATCATTTTATGAATATTGAAGAACTGCAGGCTCTCAGCCGGCATGAAAACGTTGACATCGGTGTCCACAGCCACTTCCATGATGTGATTTTGACCCGCACCCTGCCGCACAAAAAAAAGGCAATCAGCCCCTGGAAGCGTGAACGCATCGAGGCGGATAAAGAAATTGCCCTTAAAGAGGTCAGCATCCGTTCCAAGCTGGCGTTTAAGGGGCTCGAAGTGAGCGAGGGCAAACTGATCCCCAGATCCCAGAGCGCCTGGGAGGACTTTATTAAATGTGATACCGAGCATAGTTTAAAGTGGTTCGAGCGGTATTTAAAAATTCAGCCTAAAGTTTACGCTTTCCCGTTTAACGAGTACAGCGATACATATGTCCGGATTCTTAAATCCTTCGGCTTTGAACAATTTTATGCCGCCCGGCCCAGGAATGAAAAAGAAATTACCGGGCGCATCGATATTGACAGCCTGCTGCATACTTAAAATGGAGTATTGATACCTAATTTGAGCGCTTGTTGAGGTCGCCGCAACTACAAGGCAGATGTCGTTTCGCCATAGTTGCCTATGCGGAACGGCATCTAACACAGTAGATGCGGCGAGATCGGCAAGCCCGTAGGGTTTCAAATTTTAGTGGTTGTAAAAAACATTCTAGTATTCAAATGTTTTTTCTAAAACCACTTATACCGCAATTCCTAATTTTAATATTATTTAGATAAGCGGTAAAAATATTAAAATACGACAGTATTCCTTGGAATTATAAAGTTTTCCCATATTTTTAATTTGAAACGATCATTTAGGTAGTGAAAGCGCTTGAAATCCTATTAAAGATGCTGTAACTGTAGCCGATTACCTGAATCTTGCATGAAAATTAATGAGAAGATTAAATTTTTTGATAAGGATGGAAACCATCTTATCTCATTAATTTTCACCCGATGGGCGAGC
>JAHEIW010000190.1:0-2763 GCA_024639185.1 Deltaproteobacteria bacterium
CCGATAATGGTTTTGTACGCGGCATAAGCGATTTTCGAGTTGGCAACCGCAATTTTGCCCAGCAGCGTTGAGTCGCCGAAATTTTCTAATTCCCTGTCCACCGCCGTATCCACGCGGCTGATAAAAAATGACGCCACTGAAGCCACGCGATCAATCGCATGCCCGCCCCTGACGCTGGGACCGGTGGCTGCCAGTTGCTCGAGTCCGGCCTGGTAAGCTTCAGTGACGGCCTTATAGTTTTGCAGGCTAAATATCAGGGTGACATTGACATTGACACCGCACCCGATCAATTCGGCAATTGCCGGCAGCCCTTCTCTGGTGGCCGGCACTTTGATCATAACATTGGGCCGGTTTACGGCTTCAAACAGCCGCTTGGCCTCGGCCACGGTCTTATCCGTTTCGTAGGCCAGCTCCGGGCTGACCTCCAGGCTGACATAACCGTCTTTGCCGTTGGTCGAATCATAGACACCACGCAGCGTGTCGGTGGCCAGCGTAATATCTTTTATGGCCAGCGCTTCATAAATTTGTTCAATCGAGCCATCGGTTTTAACCAGTTGCTTCAAATCTTCATCATAATCGTTGCTGCCGGCAATGGCCTTCTCAAAGATGGCCGGATTGGATGTCACCCCCCTTATGCCGGAGTCGACCATTTGCTTGAGCTCGCCGGAGGTTAATAAAGAGCGTTGAATATAGTCCAACCAGATAGACTGGCCCATTTTCGCAAGTTCGATCAATTTTGACATACCTTTCTCCTTCTCCTCGTATTTTCGATGCACACAGAATGTATTTTTAAACACATTCCAGCGCTTTTTCAACCACCTGATCGGCGGTTAGCCCAAATTTTTCAAACAGTGTCTGCGCAGGAGCCGATGCACCGAAATGATCCAGGCCAACGACCTGACCGCCATCGCCAACATAGAGATGCCAGCCCTGGGGGCTGCCGGCTTCGATGGCAATTTTAGCCTTGACCGTCGGCGGCAAGACCTGCTGGCGGTAATCGGCCGGCTGGGCATCAAAAAGTTCCCAGCAGGGCATGCTGACCACGCGGGTGGCCTTTCGCCGGGCGGTAAGCATCTTAGCGGCTTTGAGGGCAATGTGCACTTCCGATCCGCTGGCAATCAGAATAATCTCCGGTCGGTTGTTGGCGGCTTCACTGAGAATGTAAGCTCCCTGGTGAAGGCCGTCGGCGGACGCATATTGTGACCGGCGGTTGAGGGTGGGAAGATTTTGACGCGTCAGGGCTAGTGCCACCGGTCCGTCACGATGCGCAATGGCGGCCTGCCAGGCCTGGGCGGTTTCATTGGCATCACAGGGCCGAATGAGCAATAGATTCGGTATTGCCCGCAAGGCAGCCAGTTGTTCGATGGGTTGATGGGTGGGGCCGTCTTCACCCAGTCCGATGCTGTCATGGGTAAACACATAAATAACCTGCTGCTCGGTAAGTGCCGCCAGGCGGATGGCCGGTCGCATGTAATCAGAAAAGATAAGAAATGTGGCGCCGTAAGGAATTAATCCGCCGTGCAGCGCCATACCGTTTAAAATGCCGCCCATCCCGTGCTCCCGCACCCCAAAGCGCAGGTTGCGGCCGGCATAATTTTCGGCCTGGAAGTCGGCCTCATTGTCAATCAGGGTTTTGGTAGAAGGTGCCAGGTCCGCCGATCCCCCAACGAGGTTGGCGACTGCCGGGGCCACCGCATTCAATACCTTTCCGGAGGCAACCCGGGTTGCCATTCCCTTCTGATCGGGTTCAAATTCCGGAATATCCTTTTTCCATCCGTCCGGCAGCTGGTCGTTTAACCAGCGACGGCACTCAATGGCCGCTTCTTTAAACTCCGTCTGATAGGCTTCAAAAGCTTTTTGCCAGCGGGTTTCAAGTTTTTGTCCGACTTCGATGGCCCTGCGAAAATGGCTCAACGCTTCATCCGGAATCAAAAATTCAGAATCCGGCGGCCAGGCCAGATTTTCTTTGGTACGCTGAATCTCTTCAAGCCCCAGAGGTTCTCCGTGTGCGCTGGGCGTATCCTGTTTGTTGGGACTTCCATAGCCGATGTGGGTACGGACGGCGATCAATGACGGCCGGCCGGTTTCATTCTGGGCCTCGACAATCGCCTGCTCCAGCGCCGGCAGGTCATTGCCGTCTTCGACATATTGAACCTGCCAGTCATAGGATTCAAAACGTCCGTTGCGGTTTTCGGTAAATGTAATATCGGTATCACCTTCGATGGATATGTGGTTGTCATCGTAGAAATAGATCAGCTTGCCCAGGCCAAGGTGTCCGGCCAGTGAGGCGGCTTCATGTGAAATACCCTCCATTAAATCCCCGTCGCTGACAATACCGTAGGTAAAATGATCGATAATTTGATGGCCGGGTTTGTTAAAGCGGGCGGCCAGATACCGCTCGGCCAGGGCCATCCCGACCCCGTTGGCAAATCCCTGGCCCAGCGGGCCGGTGGTGGTTTCGACCCCCGGTGTAACCCCATATTCGGGATGACCGGGTGTTTTGCTGCCCCATTGACGAAAATTCTGTATGTCTTCCAGCGACAGGTCGTAACCGCTCAAATGCAACAGGCTATAAATCAGCATCGAGCCGTGCCCGGCTGAGAGCACAAAACGGTCGCGATTGGGCCATTCCGGATTTTGAGGATTGTGCCTCAAAAAGCGCGTCCAGAGAACATAGGCCATCGCGGCTGCACCCATGGGCATTCCAGGGTGCCCGGAGTTGGCTCTTTGCACCCCATCGGCTGAAAGCATTCGAATCGTGTT
>JAHEIW010000190.1:2863-5799 GCA_024639185.1 Deltaproteobacteria bacterium
ACGGTGGCGAAACCGTTGCGCTCGATGGCATCATCATATTTTTTAAGTTTATCGCCGATTAATGATGCTGCAAATTCTCTTCCCAGCGTTCGACCGATGATGAAAGAAACGCTGGCGCCGATCATGGCCCCGATCCACACCCAGGCAAATCCCCAGTAGGCGCCAAAAATAGCCGCTCCCAATGCGGTAAGCAGCGTGCCGGGTAAAAACAGACAGATCCCAACAGCATATATAAGGATGAAAATAATCGGCCCCCAAAAGCCGGTCCTATTTAAAAACTGTCCCAACATTTCAGGGGTCAGGTATTGTTTAATCGGTGTTAGGCGCACCATCAAAACGGCGCCAATTATAAATGCCACGAGTATCAGCGCTTTTACAAGCGCTTTTTTGCGGTTGTTAACTGCCGGTTGCATGACGTCTTCCATATCGAACTCTCATCAGATGTCAATATCCATATTCGTATCAAGGTTGAATTATTCGCAATCAATTCCTGATTCAGTCTTCCGGTTCGGTACCGCTTCTGGTCGCTGGCTTCTGGCAGCTGGCCTTTGACAGTCTGTAGCCAGCAGCGAGCAGCCAGAGGCCAGAAGCAAATAACCACAGCCCAATAGCAAGGTAAACCATTATTAGGCCGAGCGTGAACTTTTACTTGATGCCCTCGATTGCCTTAGGGCCCTGGGTTCCGGCTTCATAAAAATGAAGCAATTTTGCCTGATCATCACAGATTTCACAGCGATCCAGGATGGGTGTCAGGAATTTCCAGCACAGTTCTACACCATCCTGACGCCAGAACAGCATTTGATCGCCGAGCATGCAATCGATCAGTGCCCGCGCATAGGCGTCCAGAACGGGGCCGCTTGAATTTTGCTGATAGTTAAAGTCCATCGTGACGGTGCGCAGGCAGACCGTGGCACCGGGATTTTTAGTTTGAAAGGTGAGGGTAATTTTTTCTTCAGGGTAGATCCCCAGAATCAGCCGGTTGGCCGGAATGGTTGCGCCCAGCGTATGCCGAAACATCGAATGCGGTACGCTTTTAAACTGGATGGCGATTTCGGTCAATTTTTGGTCCAGGCGTTTGCCTGAGGTCAGGTAAAACGGAACCCCCTGCCAGCGCCAGTTGTCCAGGTTGACCTTCATCAGGGCAAAGGTGGGCGTCAGCGAGTCAGCCGCCACGCCCGGTTCATCACGATAGGCGCGCACTGTCTGGCCATCAACGGTGCCGGCTGCATATTGTCCCAGTACCAGGTTTTCATTGAGACGATCCACCTGGAAAGGACGCATGGCACGAAATACCTTGATTTTCTCGTCTCTGACCTGATCGGCTTCGAAACGGGAGGGCGGTTCCATGGCCGTCAGCGCCACCAGCTGCATCATATGATTCTGGAACATGTCTCTTAAAACCCCGGATTGTTCATAATAGCCGGCACGATGTTCGACGCCCAGTTCTTCAATGGCGGTGATGGCAACATACTCTACGTAGCGTCGATTCCATATGGGCTCAAACAGTGAGTTGGCAAAACGCAGCATCAATAAATTTTGTACGGTTTCTTTGGCCAGATAGTGGTCGATTCTGAAAATCTGATGTTCCGTGAAATCCCGGCTGAGGCTTTGATCCAGATCGACAGCCGTTTTCAGATCGGTGCCAAACGGTTTTTCCACAACAATGCGTGACCAACCGTTGCCGTTTTGATGCTCATCTGCCAGGCCCACCTTGCCGATCAGGTGGGCCGCGGATTTATAAACCGACGGCGGCAGAGCCATATAAAAAATGCGGTTGCCGCGCGTGTTAAACTCTTGATCCAGATCCCGTAATGCCTGGGCCATATGTTTGAAAGATTCCATATCCGCAAAATCGGCGTAGCGATAATGAAGCGCTCTGGCAAAATCGGGCCAGCGGTTTTCATCGTAAACCCCGGCCTTTTTCAAAGCGGCTTGCATGTTGCTTCTGAACTCCGCTTCGCTGACATCTATATGGCTGGTGCCCACAATTAAAAAAGGCTGCGGCAGGCCGGCATTCAAATACAGATTAAACAGCTGTGGCATCAGCTTGCGCGAGGTTAAATCGCCGGTGGCTCCCATAATAATGATGGTGCAGGGTTCACTGGGTTCGGGCATGACGCACTCTTGCGGCGCCAGCCCCAGATCCGGCGCGCGTACCGTTGCCATAGCGTTTTCAATTCTATTGGTGTCAGTGGTCTTTGTTTCCATTTTGATCTCCTAAAAACAACCCCTTGAAATAGTCATTTCAACTTTATTACGCACTGCCACCACCTACTATGCGATGGAATAAATTCATTCGGATCATGAGGCAATGCGTTTTTGCGCGAGGCGATATCTTTTGTGGTGGACTGGAAATTCGACGTCGGTCCCATATTTGGGATTGACAGTAAAAAATGTTTTTCTTTAGGTTTTTTGTCGAATCAATTCCCAATATGGGACCGCCTGGTATTATATTTTTGATATCGTCTCGCGCAAATATGCATTGCCGCCCAACACATCATCAGTAAGATGCTGCGTCTATCACTAAATATAGCTTACTATTTTTTCGAAACCACCGCATGCCCGCCAAACTCGCGGCGCAAGGCCGCCAGCACCCGCTCGGTAAATGGGTCCTGCTGCCGTGAGCGAAAGCGCCGCATCAGCGAAAGCGTGATCACTTCTGCCGGCACACCGGTTTCCACCGCCTGCTGTACCGTCCAGCGCCCCTCACCGGAGTCCTGCACATAACCGGTGATGTCGGTCAGTTCGGCATCCTTGTTAAAGGCATCTTCAGCCAGCTCCAACAGCCACGAGCGAATCACGCTGCCCTGGTTCCACAGATGGGCAATTTTGCCATAGTCGAAAGATTCGGCAAACTCAGAAGCATCCAGAATTTCAAAACCTTCTCCATAGGCCTGCATGAGGCCATACTCAATACCGTTGTGGATCATTTTTAC
>JAHEIW010000191.1 GCA_024639185.1 Deltaproteobacteria bacterium
CGCCTTTTCAAATCGGACCCGCATGTATATGTATAAAGATAAATTTTAGCAAGGCTTAATTCCGAATGCCAGATAATATTTCAGTATATCAAATTTCTTCTAATAAATACAGTTGTTAGTAAAGGTTCTATGGTTCTGGGTTCTGGGTTCAGCGTTCAACGGTTGCTGCTTAAGCTGTACAATCCGACGCTGATTACCAGCTTCTGGCTGCAGGCAGCCAGCCATTGCCTCCATTTCTATGCCAGCAGCAAGTTGCGAGAAGCTAGCGGCTTAAGCAGCGAGCCCCTAAACCTTGCCTGCCGCGGCGAAGCTCAACAGAGCGCCCGTCCTCCGCAGTACCCTGCTACGGGATATGTAAAGACGGGTAAGCCCTGAATTCCTGAACTTTGGTACATACAAATGTAGCAAAATGCAAATAACTAAAAGTTATCTCAAAAATAGTAGATCACGTTCAAGGGCAAGGCGAAAACCGATTCAAAAGTGGAGCATACACGTTAGTATTCGAGCATTTTGAATCGGTTTTATGCACTCCTCAGTGTATATAAAAATAGATGTGTAATCCATCTATCCTGGATAACACCGCCCTTGAGCGTTAGATGCATTTTGGGGATAGCTTTTATATAGTTATGTAGTTATAGTAACCCCTGAGTAATTCAAATCCTGTTTTCGTAATTCGTAAGTCAAGTAACAGTTGTGACCGGATCGGGTCTGCTTAGCTCTGTTTTGCCGGTTGACCGGATCAGCAGTGGGACTCAAAATAATCTTATCATTTTCATCGTTTTGCTATAAACGTATGATTGACAGTAGTTTAGCTAAATCGCTGATAGTTGTAAATTCACAATATCCGCTTAAGACCCCCTCTTGCAAATGACGCCAATCCAGTATCTATAATCTGCTTTAACAACGTGTTTTTAATCATACGGACTAGTTATACAAAATTATAATTTAAACACCTAAATGCTAGTAAAATTTTTATTTTCAAAGATTGTTTAAACCTTTTCTCATTTTTTTCCTGGACCAGCTTTCTTTCTAATCCATTCTAATTTATAGGCTTTTTAATTCCTATATTTGGCAAATCCCGTGGTCATTTTTTTTCTTAACGTTAAACTACTAAATTGGCATTTATTTTGCTTTGAATAGCGCGGCTGCAAAAAAGCCGGAAAGCATTGGGGGAAGCTCGAAAGGGCAAACCATCCGAGAGGATGGGACGCAAAGCCACTGGCCTTAATCCCGGCGGGGAAAGGCAGCAGGGCTGCCGGGCGAGAACAGCACCGTCACTGTGTGCATCTCGGTCGGATATGGATGTATCTCAGAGGAGGTGTTGGCGTGAATAGATGGGGAATCAATCATAAATTAATCCGAGCGTACTTTAGATATTTCTTCTGTAATCCATCAGGTTTAAAAAACAGGCTTAAGGCACACGGCTCAGGGTTCTCGGGACATTTAGCTCCCGCGATTCAAATCACCTCTCCCGGGTCGAGGTCCTTCGTACTTCATCTTCAACGTTTATTTTTTATTCCTTTGCTGTTGGCCTTGTGCATGATACCGTTATCAACCGCGATTGCGGCTACCGTCTCCCTGAAATGGGACCCCAATTCCGAGCCCGAGTTAGCCGGCTACAAGGTTTACTGGGGTATATCCAGCGGCAACTACACGTCCAGCAAGGATGTGGGTAAAACAACTGCGGCCACGATCAACGGCGTTGAAGAAGGTAAAACCTATTACCTTGCTGCCACCGCCTACGACAGCCAGAACAACGAAAGCGATTATTCCAATCAAGTCACCTTCACCGTTCCGCTGAGCGACACTGACGGCGATGGTGTGCCCGACCATCAGGATGCATTTCCTTCCGATCCCTCGGAAACCATCGACAGCGACGGTGACGGCACCGGCGACAATGCCGATAAGGATGATGATAACGACGATATGCCGGATGCCTGGGAGATTCAATACGGCTTTGATCCCCTGGTCGACGATGCCAGCCAGGATTCCGATGGCGATGGCATCAGCAACCTGGATGAATATCTGGCCGGCAGCAATCCGGTGGTCCCACAGGATAATTTTGAGCCGGACGCGCCAGCCCTGACGGCGCCGGCCGACCAGCGGGTTGTGGAATTGACGCCGGTGCTCAAAACCAGGAATTTTCAAGATTCCGATGCCGGTGATTTTCATTCGGCAACGCGCTGGCGGATTTTAAGGCAATCCGATGATATCTGTGTGTTTGACCTCATAAGCGAATATTCTTTGACCGAGCTGCAGATCCCCAAACTGATTTTAGATGCAAACAAAGACTATCGCTGGCAGGCTCTGCATTATGACAATTACGGTACCCCATCGGAATGGTCCACCAGCCGGTCTTTTACCACCCGTACCGATGCCGAAGACAGCGACAGCAACGGTATTCCGGATGATCAGGAAGTCACAACGCCCGCAGATCTGGATGAAGACGGCACCTGGGATGCCGATCAGAACAATATCAAATGCGTAAAAGCGGGCGACGGCAAATCACTGGGCATCAGCTTCAAGGAGTCCAGCAATGTCGCTGAAATCGAATCCATCTCGGCCGAGCTTCCGGAGGACGATCAGATCCTGACCGATACGCCCGGCAATTTGGAGCATTTTCCCTTTGGCCTGATCAATTTTAAGCTGGTCGTGGATCAACCCGGTGATTCGGCTGAAATCAAGATTTATTTTTCAGAACCGGCACCGGCGGACGGCCGCTGGTTTAAATATGACCCGATCGAAGCCACCTGGACCGATTACAGCAGCCAGACTGTTTTCAGCTCAGACCGGCGCTCTCTGACCCTGTATCTTGAAGATGGCGGCGAAGGCGATGCCGATGGCACGGTAAACGGGATCATTGTCGATCCATCCGGTGTGGCCGTATCCTCTTTTGGGTCTGGATCGAGCGGGAGCGTCGGAGGCGGCGTCAGCGACGCAGCCGGTTGTTTTATCAATTCAGTTTCCGCAAAATATGACGGCTCCAATGCCGCCCGGCTTTGGAAAGCCCTTCGCGGCCGTGAGCTGGCCATCGGACTGGTTCTGCTGGTGATGATTCAAATGTTGATCGTCATTCTGGGACGTATGCGGCAGCGCTGGGAAGAAACCCAGCGTCACTTTGAGATGTATCATGAGCGCGGCGGCCGCTTCACCGCCAGGCATCTCATAAACAGAGGATAAGATCTGATCTAATTTATTTAGACCGGATTTAAATGATCAATTGGATTTTTTTTATGGCCGCTCTCCAGATGAGAGCGGCCAAACCCCAATCGCCTCTGGCGAATATGATCAGGCCAAAACGTTTTTGATAACTGGTTAGGCACTTCTAAATTTCCAATCAAGTAACGAATATCGGAAAGATAAATATTCCGCTGAAAGCGGATTGTGTTAGATCACTTTCTTCCGGAAAGTGATCCAGAAAAAAGAAATCCTGAAAATCCTGTAGATCCTGTAGATCCTGTCAAAAATTAAATGGCATATACCCGTCAATACCGAAGATTTAAACGCATAGCCTTGCATATTTGGACCCGCAACCAGACACTCACCAGAACCATTAATCCCATGAATCCAGCAAAATCAAATGATGCATCTGCGCTGGCGGTGGTGATAAAACAGCTGATGCGCACGTTGGCACCGCTGCGGTGTGACGGTGGCTTGTCTTCCTCTATCGGATCGCCGAACCGGGCAAATACGACGGCCTGGGCTGCTGAAAAATGGTACACCTGCACCTCGATCATAGGCGGAATGGATTGTATATGATTGATTCTGGAGCCGGGCACCATCCAGCCTTGCCCGCCATGTAAAACGCTGCCGTCGGTGTCGGCCGCCGGCAGCCATTGGATGCCGTCGTAATAGGCCAGACCCACTGTGTTGATATCCACATCCCCGGCTAACGGTATAAACAGCCGCACCGGTTGATCAAAGACCGTGTGCGGCAACAGGTTAACCGGCAGCCCGGCCGCCTGCATCCCTGTTGCGCCAATTAGCGGCATTTCATCCGGATCGCCGAATTCAGGCGTTATCGGCTCCAAACTGTTATAATATAGCTTTGCGCCGGCAAGCTTCCCGTCCACCACCACGATACCGGCGCCAATGCCAGCTCCGGGGGACAGCTCATTTTGAAAAATTTCGGCCGTAGCAGGTACATTTTGACCGGAAACCGCTTTTTGGGCTTGGGATTCAATTTTAAATTCAAAAGGCGCCGGCTGCAAAATATTGTTGCGGTTGTCGCGAATTGCCACCGTCACCTGTATGATGGCATCCAGGGGATAGGCGGTCGGCATGAAAGGCTCCAGAAAGCGGTCGTAGGTTATCCACACTTCGGTTGCCTGCGAGTCGGGAGCCCGGTCGAGCTCGATGATCCGGACCGCATCATGGGCTAAGTCGCGCGGGTAAGGCAAATGATAACCATCGTCGATCATGAACCGGACGGCAGACGGCGCATCGAGATCAATCCCGTGGACCGCGCGAACCAGAACGGCAACTGCGGTCTGATCCGGCACCCGGGCAAAATTGACGATTCCAGCATCCTCCTGGGGAATAATATCGCGAATTTCAATCGGAAAGGCAGCCGGAGTGTGCCGATTCGTAACGATGTCTATTTGCGGCTCGGTGATGCCAACGCTGTCAGGGGTGGGCGCGTCTGCATGCACAATAAAGCCGTGCAGCAAAAAAAGGACACACAGGAAGCCCGCCGACAAACCCGCAGCTTTCGGACACCTTTTTTTAACAGTATGAACCATGCCGCCGCCTCCTCGAACCTTATTCATACATCATATCTAAAGCCCGAGTAAAGGAGTTTCAATGAGTTCAAGGGTTCTGGGTTCAAAGGTTCTGGGTTCTGAGTTCAAAGGTGAGTATTTTGCTGGGAGGCTGGAAGGCTTTAAAAGCTCATAGCTGATAGCTCATAGCTCATAGATAGGGGCTGAGAGGCTGGAATAAACGGAGGCCTGGAAGCTATAAAACCGAGAATAAGATATTAGGGACACAGATGAACGCAGATACACGCAGATAATTAAAGATAAATTAAAAAATTTAATCTGTGATTATCTGTGAAAATCTGAGCAGATCTGTGTCCTAAAAAATGTTCGAATGAAATTGCAAATATTGAGGCTTCCCAGCTTTCGGGCATCCCGGCATCCCGGCATCCCAGCCTTAAATAAGCCAGCCGCCAGAAGCAAGAGGCCATTTACAAGCCCGGATGGGTAGTTGGGCAATAATGGGTTGGCATATGTAATAATGGACGGTATTTACAGGGTTAGTTTGAGCTTATTTCTGCCGATGAAAACCAAATTTTTCAAGCGTTTATCTAAAAATCCGTAATATTTCTGGAAAACATCGCGGCCGAACGAATGGATCATTTCAAGGTCGTCGGTATCAATAAAAATCTGATAGAACTTGGATCCGTATTGCTTCAGGGCGTTGATCAGCTCAAGCGCGGAGCTCCCGTCAAAATCGCCGTATAATTTCAAATGCAGGCTGTCACCCGTTTCATGCAAAAAAAGCTTGAAATTAGATGCCATTGCCCCCCCTTTGGGTGTGGATTATCTGGGCGCTGTTATATCAATCATGCAAGGTCGTCTCGATGCGCTGCCTCCCGGTCAAAATCACCCGATTGCGGGTGCAATCAACAGCCAATCGACAAGCATCATTATTTTTTTGAAGGTTAATGTAGTATTGGAAAGATTCATTACCTGTGGTTCTGCAGGCTCATTATCATAAGGTCAGCCTTAACCTCTGAACTCAGAACCCTGAACC
>JAHEIW010000069.1:0-1936 GCA_024639185.1 Deltaproteobacteria bacterium
GACAGTTAGCGCGATAAAGGCGATTTTAATATTTTTCATTTGTTGACCTCATATAAAGTGGTTGTCAAAAAAACATTTCAATTGAAGAATGTTTTTTTGCTACAACACTTATGCCGCCATCCATTTTTCGGAATAAAAGTATGATCAGCGGTATAAATGCTGATACCGATTTTTCAGCAAGCGGTTGGAGTTTTCAATTTCTTCATAAAGATATAAATACAGCGCGATAATCAGGCAGGCATATTTCCTTAATAACGTCCTTATCCGGCCACTGGATTGCAACCCGGAATAGGTGCCCAAATACCAGGAAAAGCGCCGCAGTATTTTTTCGCCTTTCTGAAAGGCGGATTTCATGGTAATCAGGCCGATTCGCTTTTTCATCGAAATCGGCAAATTCAAGATATCAAGATATGTAATCGTCGCCAGCATGACTTTTAAAAAGATCAATGAGCTCGGAAACACGAGACATTTGATCAGGGTATCCTGCAACCAGTCCGATCGGCCGAACAGGCGCATGAAATCAAAG
The DNA here is from genome assembly GCA_024639185.1 of Deltaproteobacteria bacterium. Classification (GTDB taxonomy): domain Bacteria; phylum Desulfobacterota; class Desulfobacteria; order Desulfobacterales; family JAHEIW01; genus JAHEIW01. The sequence continues at coordinate 527 of JAHEIW010000069.1, forward strand.
ACCAGGCCAAAGACAAACAAACTCATCACAAACGGCAAACAGAACTTCAGCACTGAAATCGTTTCACGAAACGAGAAGCGCACCAGATGCCAGCCCATGATGATGATAAACACAGCCAGTTGAATGCTCAGGCTGGCATAAAAGGGGCCAAAAACAAACAGCCAGAAAAATAAGCCGATCAGCACCAGAACAGCACCGAACTTTAACATCGCCATGCTATTGTTTCCTTACACGCACGTTTTTGGTCTGCCCGTCAAAGTCGATTAATTCGAATTTTACATGGGCTGCTTCCAGATTATTGGCACCGGTACGGGTCGGTTGAAAAGGTTGATGGGTAACGATGATGTAATTTTGGATAAAAGACCTGCTCCAATCAAAGATAAAATTGTAATCCGGAAAGTATTTATCAAATTCATCCAGAATGAAGGTTCGGGCAGTTTGTCCCTGATGGACCCATATTTTCAACAGCTCATATTCATTGGTTTCTGAAATTCGATGCCCCTGCATCGAAAGAAGGGCCTTGAGGGTATACAGCTGCGTGCGAATATCCTGGCCGATATATAGATACTGACGGTTTGCGGCCTTGAGGGCCGGAATGACAATTTTCTCTAAAAATGATGTCTTGCCAAAGCCGTTGCCCCCCCTGAGATAATAGCAGGTGCTCTTGCTGTTAAAATTGAAGTCATCGACGATGTCAAAAGTCAGGTTTCGGTCCTGCAGGCTGTAGCTATTTTTAGGTATCATCATTTTCGGAAAATACCTCCTGCAGCTGGTTTTCTTTCTGAGTGAAGAGCCTGATATGATGACTTGAGCGCATGTTCTCAAATAGTTGCATTAGTCTAATGCGGTTATCATCGCTAATGGAATCCAATATATTGTTCAGCAATAATTTCAGGCCTTCGATTCCCCGGACGCGAATCAGTTCAAGAGCCAGAAGGCAGCCCAGAATTGCTTTTTGCCCACCGGAATAGGTTTCAAAATCCCTATCCGCATCGACTTCCAGCAGATCAAACGCAGCGGCTTGATCCAAGATACGGTCGATCAACGCTATGTCATTTTTACGCTGCAGCAGCCAGACTTCTTCGCGGATGGAAGACGCAACAAACAGGTGATTAAATTCCAGGATCAGAAATTGATCACCATATTGTTCAAGCAAGCCTGCTAGATTATATATCCGCATGAAGCCGTTTCATCCTTTCTTAATAAGGCATGCTGCATTGCATATCATATATACGGCCCTGAAAACAAACATACACGCATGAAATATCTTGACAGGATCGGTCCGGGATTCTATTTATACAAAATAGCGTCAGAAGATGTATAAATATTTCCGGGAGCTCGGAATAACTGGGCTGAGAGGGGCTCTGTCCGTTTAATATGAGTCCGACCGTTGAACCTGATCCGGATAAT
>JAHEIW010000069.1:2036-20893 GCA_024639185.1 Deltaproteobacteria bacterium
TCTATTTATACAAAATAGCGTCAGAAGATGTATAAATATTTCCGGGAGCTCGGAATAACTGGGCTGAGAGGGGCTCTGTCCGTTTAATATGAGTCCGACCGTTGAACCTGATCCGGATAATACCGGTGTAGGAAAGTTCCAATTCAAGCTGTCCCTATACCGGGCGGCTTTTTTTATTTCAGAGATTTAGAGTATAAAAACCTTGGTGTCAGGTGTCAGGTTTCGGGTGTCAGGCCTTCGGTGGCCAGTTTCAAGCCCTTGCTACTCGGCAGCAATAACAATCGCATGTTTTCGTTTTTTCTGATTTTAGTCCTATGTTCCTGACACCTGAACACTGACCCCTGACACCTCTAATGACATGGTGAGAAAAGTGGATATTAATCCTATAAGCGGCGATAAACGTAACCTTAGCGGTCCGGACTATTTTCTGTTGTGGGCCGGTGTGGCGATATCGCTGGCGGAAATCTGGGCCGGCGGCTTTTTGGCACCCATGGGGCTATGGCTGGGTTTTTTAGCCATTTTGCTGGGGCATCTTATTGGCAACACCTTTATGGCCATGGGCGGTATCATCGGGTCTCAATACGGCATTATGTCGATGGTTTCGGTTCGGCCTTCGTTTGGCATCCGGGGTTCCAATCTGGCAGCGGTTTTAAATATCATTCAGCTTATCGGTTGGGCCTCGATTATGCTGATCATTGGCGGCCGGGCGGGCGCCATGCTGGGCAAATCCGCAGGGGGGATTCTGGCATCCAATCATTTCTGGATTATAGCTATCGGACTGGGAACCCTAATCTGGGCCCAGCTGACGGGTAAACCTGTATGGCGAATTCTGCAAAAACTGGCGGTTATCGGCTTGCTGGTGCTGATTGTGTTAATGAGCGGCGTATCCTTCAGGGAATTTGGCAGCGATGTTTTTAAAATCAAACCCGGTGAAATGCCTTTTATGATCGGTCTGGATCTGGTCATTGCCATGCCGATTTCGTGGATGCCGCTTGCGGCTGACTACGCTCGCTTTTCACGGCGAACCGCTCCGGCATTCTGGAATACCTGGCTGGGCTATTTTCTGATATCATCCTGGATGTATGCCCTGGGCCTGGCGGCAACCCTGGTGACCGGCACAAGCGATCCCGGCTCCTTGATGCTGGAGCTTATGGGTAAAATCGGCCTGGCGGTGCCCGCGCTGGCAATGGTGGTTTTTTCAACCATCACCACCGGCTTCCCGGATGTCTATTCAGCAGCCTGCTCGACAATGAATATCTCGCAAAAATTCAGTTCACGAACCATTGTTTGGGCCGCAGGCGCGATATCCATTTTGGTGGCGCTGGTTTTTCCGATGGAACAATATGAAAATTTTCTGTTTTTGATCGGGGCCATGTTTGTGCCGCTGTTCGGCGTCGTTCTGACCGATTATTTTCTAATCCGCAAGCGCCAGCTGAACGTTGAAGATATCTATCGAGTGGACGGTCAATACTGGTATACAAAAGGCTTCAATGGGGTGGCATTGATTTGCTGGGTAATCGGATTTCTGGTTTACCAATTGATCACCCTGTTAAAATATTCGCTGGGTGGCTCCCTGCCATCATTGCTCGTCGCCGGACTCTGCTATTACATCATTACCCGCCGGCAACAAAAAGGAATTTCTTGAGGTTGAGATATTATCAACCACAGATTACGCAGATTAACGCAGATTTGATTTTAGGTTAAAAGATATTGAAGAATTTGATCAGCTGATTTTTCACCACCCGCTTTGGTCTTCGCTCTTTGAGCTACACCCCAACAAGTCGCTCGAGAGCACACTCCTAAATAAGCTCAAAGCTGAAAGCTGATAGCTTGAAGCACAAGCTATCAGCTATTTTATCTCTGTGTCCTTTGTGATCTCTGTGGTTTAAAAAATCAGAAATTCTGACCAGCATCGTTGAACGTTCGCTTTTAATTAATCTGCGTGAATCTGCGTAATCTGCGGTTAAAGAAAAGATCATAAAAATCCTGCAAAATCCTGTGAATCCTGTCTAAGAATTAAAATTAGGAAAGTATTCAGCTGAGAATGGCAGATTATGGATCGGAAGGGGAGGGTGATTCGGTGTCGGCATCGAGCTGAGCAAGGCGGGTTTCAAACTGGGCCTTTCGAGTCTCAAGCTCACGGGCCAGGTTCTCCAGGCCTTCATATAAACCATCGATGTCCTGCTGGCAGGTATGGATGGCGCGCGAGATTTCTGCAATCTGCGTTCCGTCCTGAGTCTGGGAGGCCTGCTGCATAGATTCATTCAGCCGGTTGAGGTCGGCTTCCTTTTTTTCAATTTCATCTTCCACGGCGGCTGCCTGTTTGTGGAGCGGTCCAAGGACTCGTGAGCGCTCGGAAATGATGGCGGATCTTTGCTGCCGAAACGCCTTTTTGGACTGTTTGGGTGGTGCTGCTGTTTTGGGGACTGTAATCTGAGCTGTATTGTTTGTCCTGCCATTATCCTGCCAGCCCCCTTTGTCTAAAAAACGCTGATAACGGCCGTCAAAAATATCCAGCCGGTCGTCTTGAAATACGATTAACCGCTGCGCAAGGGCGTGCAGGAACATCTCATTATGGGTCACCATGATGACGGTGCCGCTAAAATTATCGATGGCCGCCAGCAGGGCATCACAGGACTCCATATCAAGGTGGTTGGTGGGTTCGTCCAGCAGCAGCAGATTTGTTGTCGCAACCAGAAGCTTGCCCAGCATCAGGCGGCTTTTTTCACCGCCGGAAAGAACGCTAATCTTTTTCAGGGCATCATCTCCTGAAAACATCATCGCCCCGCAGACATTACGGGCCCGCTGCTGATCACCATCCGGATTTGAAATCAAGATCTCATCGAGCACAGTGCGGTTATCAACCAGGGTTTTCACACTGCCCTGTTCAAAGTATCCTTTTTTAACATCCGGATGATATTTAATCTGACCCGCGTCGGCTCGCAGCTGACCGGCCAGCAGCCTCAACAGGGTTGATTTGCCTTTCCCGTTAGGGCCCACGATGCAGATACGTTCTCCGGCGGCCACATTGATGTTGAAATCATCAATTAACGGTCTTTGTTTCTCGTAGGCAAAACTGACATTGCGTGCATTAAACAGATACCTAGCCTCAAATGGGCTGCTGTTGAAAGAAAAATCCAATATTTTTAATTTCTCGAGTTTCTCTTTTTTCCCCATTTTCTGCAGGGTTTTGATGCGGGATTGAACCAGATTGGCTTGCCGGGCCTTGGCTCTAAAGCGGGTAATAAATTGCTCGATTTCTTTGCGGCGGCGGGCATCTTTCATGCGGGTCTTCTCATAGATTGCTTCGTCCGCAGCTATTTGGGTATAATATTTGGACGTTTCGCCTTCGATTTTACGTACTTTCTGGCGATAGATCCCCATTGTGTGGGTGACCACTCTGTCCATGAAGCTACGGTCATGGGTAATAAGCATTACTTCATGCGGCCATTGCCGCAGAAAGCGCTCGACCCAGCGAATGGAGGTAATATCCAAAAAGTTGGTGGGCTCATCGAGTAACAAAAGATCCGGCTCTGAAATCAATGCCTTGGCAAGGTTCAGACGGATCTGATATCCACCGGAAAAAGCTTTCGGCGGTTTTTGAAATTCGGTCTGGCCAAAGCCCAGGCCGGCCAGGATTTTTTCCGCTTTCCAGTGCTGTGCTTTATCAATGATCGGTAACGCCGAAATGGCCTCGTCTAAAATCGTTTGATGCCGAAATTCCAGCTTTTGACTGACATATCCAATGCGGTAGTTTTTAGGAATAATGACGGTACCCGCATCGGGCGTTTCGTTTCCCAGAATCATGCGGAAGAGGGTGGTTTTGCCATGGCCGTTGCGCCCCACGACACCGAGTCGTTCCCTGGGACTGAGGCTAAAACTGATGCCGGAAAACAGGCTCAGTTCGCCGTAGCTTTTGCTAACATTTTCAACTCTGATCATGATTTATAAAAGGTTTCATTTTGATCATCACAGATGCACAGAATATAACACGCTGAAAACTCAAAGTTAAAGGTTATTTATTTAGCCACAGACCCACACTAACTATTTCCCCTGCGGACCCGCTGCCGCGCAAGCTCTGGCGCGGCACACTCTCGCAGGGGAAAGACTGCAAATCGCTTCGCGATTATTTTTTAATAAGTCCATTTTTAACGATGCAGCGTAAAATTAACGCATAAAATAATTTCACCAAGTAGGATAAAAAATCGCCCGAAGGGCGACCGAGTTTTTCCTCTGACAGAGCCTATCCGCCGTAACGCGGTGGGGAGGCGTGTCGTCAGAGGAAAAGTATAGTAATTGTCTGTGCCTGCCCTGTTAAATTCCACGAAGTGGACTTGCCGAAGGCAAGATTTAACAGGGTAAATCTGTGTGTGTCTGTGGTGAATTGAATCTTATTCTTTTTTTGGCTACGGCGTCAACGGACAATCGTTTATTCAGGAATGATCTTCGTTTCTTGAAACCTGATGCACATTTTGCTATGTTTCTTTCTATTTCATACCGCTTGTCATATTAATGTTCGGAATAACGCAAAAAAAGATGGCGGCATAAGGGTTGTAGCAAAAAAGCGTTCCGCAATCGGAACGTTTTTTTGACAACCACGATAAATGTTTATCCAATCAGGACGACATCATGCAGCTACGCACTGCCCTTAAAAATCCAACGGTTGCCCTGGGTCATTATACCATAACCTTTATTCAGGATATGGGGAGAATCGCTTTGTTCTTCCTTAAAGGTTTTTTGCTTATCTTTTCAATACCTTTACAGATCAACAAGGTCTTACAGCAGATTTATTTTATCGGTATGAAATCGATATTTGTGATCTGCCTGACCGGCGGGTTTACCGGAATGGTGCTGGGGCTGCAAGGTTATTATCTGCTGGTCAAGTACGGATCCACCGGCGTTCTCGGTTCGGCGGTTGCCCTGTCTTTGATCCGCGAAATGGGGCCCGTGCTGACCGCGATTATGGTCATCGCCAGGGGCGGATCGGCGATGGCGGCCGAGATTGGAATTATGCGCATATCCGAACAAATTGATGCCCTTGAAACCATGGACATCGATCCGATTCGATTTCTGGTTAGCCCTCGAATCGCAGCGGCATTGATCAGCTTTCCGCTCTTAACGGCCCTGTTTGACGTGGTCGGCATTTTGGGGGGCTATCTAACGGGATCCGTATTATTGGGACTGAACCCGGGCCTGTACTTTACACGGGTTGAAACATCCGTCGCCATGGTTGATGTAACCGGCGGTTTTGTGAAGTCGCTTGTTTTCGCTGTGATTGTGGTATCCATTTGCTGCTATCAGGGATTCTACACCCATACACGGGCCGAATTCGGCGCCAAGGGTGTCAGCCAATCGACCACATCGGCAGTTGTGCTCTCCTGTGTTCTTGTGTTAATCGCAGATTATGCGCTGACCACTTTTTTACTCTAAACCCAATTGAGTTAAGACTCAATTGGGTGTTATCTGTTATTCGTTATTTGTTATTTGATTAAAAGGAATGATATCTAATTTGAAATATTACCCATTATTGAAATACAAAATGAGCTTGTCATCGAATTCTAATAACGATTAACCAATAACCAATAACTTCTAATTGAGCGTTTCAAATTAAAAATATAGACAATACAATCTAAATATTATGGATCAACCGCTTATCCAAATAAAAAATGCAACCAAGAATTTCGCAGACGTCCGTGTGCTTGATGGCGTAAATTTAAGCATTTATCGCGGTCAAATCACCTCGATTATCGGTCAGAGCGGCACGGGTAAAAGCGTCTTGCTCAAACATATCATCGGTCTTTTGCAGCCGGATTCCGGTCAGGTGCTATTCGACGGAAGGTCGCTGGGTGCCATGAAAAAGGATGAGCGCAAGGCGCTCAAACGAAAATTCAGTTATGTGTTCCAGGACACGGCTCTGTTTGATTTTCTGAACGTCGCCGAAAATGTCGCTTTGCCGCTGGTGGAAAATGCCAATCATAATGAGGCCAAAGTCAAGGAGCAGGTTCAGGCCAAACTGAATCAATTGGATTTATATGAGATTGAGCACAAATACCCGGCGCAGCTTTCCGGTGGCATGAAAAAACGGGTGGCCCTGGCCCGGGCCCTGGTCACCGATCCGGAAATTGTACTGTTTGACGAGCCCACTACCGGGCTTGATCCGATTCGTAAAACAGCCGTCCACAGTATGATATCCGACTATCAGCAACGATTTGGTTTCACCGGTATCATTGTCAGCCATGAAATCCCCGATGTGTTCTTTATTTCGCAGCGGGTCGCCATGCTTGACGAAGGCCAAATTCGTTTTGAGGGCACGCCGGAGGAGCTGCAGCAGACCACCGATCCGGTGGTCCGCAATTTTATCCGGGGCCTGGAAAGCCCGCATGACGAATTGACCGGTGTTGCTTCACAATCTCTGGGACAGAAGCGACTGGCCCGGGAATTGTTCCGCCTCCAGCACCATTCGCGACCCTTTTCGATTGTGTTGCTGACGGTTGAAAATCTGGAAGATGTTGACCGCATCGCCGGCCATGTGGCCGGACAGAAGGCTCTGAGAAATTTTGCTAGTTTTGTAAAACAGAACGTTTACATCACGGACACCTGTTTTCGCTATGACATGAATAAAATCATGGTGGTTTTGCCGGATACCGACGCCGGTCAGGCACGCCAGTTTTGCGATAAACTGTCGCGCAACCTGGACACAGATGCCATATTGAGTGGCGCAGAAACCCGCAAAAGACTGTGTTTTGCTGTAGCCGCCGGTATTGCCCAGGCCCAAAAAGACAGTCAAATTGAAACCTTGCTGACGGATGTGGGAAAACAGCAGAATATATTTTGGGAATGTCAGATATAGGTTCAGGGTTCAAAGGTTCAGAGGTTCAAGGGTTTAGGTCTCTGAATGAAATTTCCGGCCTTGACTATAGAGTTGCATTGTATTCTTGTTTTCATCTTTCCTCTGACATCTGTTTTCTGTTATCTAACCTCTGAACCTTGGAACGCAGAACCTGAATAATGGAGGCATAATGAAAAAAGGATCGGTTGAGTTGGGCGTGGGCATTTTTGTCATCATCGGGCTGATCTGTGTTGGATATTTGACGATTCAGCTTGGGCAAATGAGATTATTGGGTGACGAGCACTATTTTCTCAATGCCAGATTTTTGTCGGTAACAGGCCTGAAAGCCGGGGCACAGGTGGAAATTGCCGGGGTGGAGGTCGGGCAGGTCGATTCAATATCGCTGGACCCCAAAGACAATGTGGCCATGGTGCGCTTGAAAATAAAAAAAGATATCGTCTTGAGCGACGATGTCATCGCATCGGTTAAAACATCCGGACTCATCGGGGATAGATATATCAAGCTGTCGCCGGGTGGATCAGATGACATTTTAGAACCGGAGGATACCATAACTGAAACCGAATCGGCTCTGGATATCGAAGAATTGATCAGCAAGTACGCTTTTGGGGAGGTCGATTCACCTACCGCCTTGACAAAATGATCCGATTGAATATTTTATGAGCGCCCATACCGGGCGTTTTACAGCAAATTCCAAAACAGATACAATCAGAGCAGATAACCAGAAAAGATTTTTCAACCACGAAAGAACGAAAACACGAAAAACAAATAAAATATTTCGTGTTTTCGTGGTTAATTCTTAATACATTTTTCCTGGTAAGGATTTAATTACGCTCCATAAGGTAACAAAAGGGGAGGTCTACCATGGCAGAGGAAAAAGATGAAAAAAAGGATTTTGTTGTAAAGGATCGCCGTATATTTTCAGGGGAAAATCTTGATGAGGCTGAAACTGAAGAAAAGGAAACGCCGGCCGCAGAAGAAGATCATGCATCCGATTCCCCCGAAGCATCAGAAGCAGCATCCGAGCAACAACCGGAACCACCACCTCAGTTCCCTGAAATTAACTTCGCTACATTTGTGGCATCCTTAAATGCGTCCGTGCTGTTGCAGCTTGGCGCTATTGAAGACCCCACCACCGGCCAGAAAAATAAAAATTTGCCGATGGCCAAGCAAACCATTGATATCCTTAGCATGCTGCAGGAGAAAACTGCCGGTAATTTGAGCGAGGAAGAGGGAAACTTACTCAAAAATATTCTTTACGATCTGCGGATCATGTATGTAAAGGAAAAGCAGTAGGACGCTCAACCGTTCAAATGGTTCTAAGGATTCGATATTCGTAAACTTACCTTCGATATCATCCCTCCAGCTCTATGGTTCCAAGGTTCAACGTTCAAGCAACGTTCCAGGGTTCAGAGGCTGGACAACAGAAACCAGATGACAGATGTCAGCGGAAAGATGAAAATCAGAAAATAGAGCAGCATTCGAATCGAGGCCTGAGCCCCTAACTCGAAACCCTGAACCTCGGAACCCTGAACCCAAGCGAAGCGCTATGAAGATCTTGTCACCGGCCAAAATTAACCTGTTCTTGCGTGTGCGCGGCAAACGGCCCGACGGGTATCATGAATTGTTTTCGTTAATGTGCTGCATCACCCTTTTCGATGAGATCTTGCTGCACATCGACACCGGAAATTTGATTACACTTGAGTGCTCGCACCCTGGCGTACCCTCTGACGCCACCAATCTGGCGCACCGCGCAGCCTGTTTGTTTCAGCAGAAGCTGGGATCATCCCGTGGCATTGACATCCGTCTGACGAAAAACATTCCGGTAGCCGCCGGTCTGGGCGGGGGTAGCGGAAATGCCGCCAGTGTTCTGCTGGCATTGAATACGGTCTATGAAAACCCTTTTAGCCGCGCCCAACTGATGGAAGTGGGCCTGGTGCTCGGCGCTGATGTCCCTTTTTTTATATTTCAAAAACCGGCGATTGCCACCGGAATCGGGGACGTTTTAGATCATTTTGAAGGCGAATTACCGTATCATTTTTTATTGTTATATCCGGAAATTAGCGTTTCAACCGCCGAGATTTATCAAAATCTTAATTTAACGTTGACAAAAGATGAAAAAAAACCTACAAGCACTCATTTAAAGCTAACCCGGTTCGAACCCGCGCGCCATTTAACCAATGATCTGGAAACGGTTACCGCTAACAAACATCCTGAAATTGGTATGCTCAAGGAAAGGTTGCTGGCCCAAGGAGCAATCGGTGCGCTGATGAGCGGCAGCGGTCCGACGGTTTTCGGGTTGTTCAACGATATTGAGACGGCAAAATCGGCCAAACAGGCATTGAGCTGTGATGCAGAACTCAAAGATATACAGATGTTCTTGGCTGATCCGATCCTTAAACCCGACACCAAACTGATCGATATTTGAATGACTCACGTGGGTGTTCGTTATATGATGCAGCGTACCTGATTGGGTTTTCCAAACCGGGTGCTTTGCACCCGGTTTCACCCGCAACGATCGGGGCACTGCGTGCCCCTGTATTTTACCGCCTTTAGCGGTAAAATCCAAGCCACCCGCAGTGCGGGTGGTCGTTGACTCTGCCATCCACGGTTTTGGGGCGTAGCCAAGCGGCAAGGCACAGGGTTTTGGTCCCTGCATTCGGAGGTTCGAATCCTCCCGCCCCAGCCATTCGAATTGAAAATTGAATATTAAATATTAAATTGTCCGATCTTTGCTTTTTAAATATTTGGGCCAAGGACGCATAAATCCTGATTTATACAGCGGATGGAGCAATGGAAGGTATTTCAATCTTTTCAGGCAACTCGACCCCTGAGCTGGCTAATAAAATTTGTGAATATTTGAACCTATCGCTGGGAAGTGCACAGGTAAAAACTTTTAGCGACGGTGAAATTCAAATTGAAATCGATGAAAACGTTCGATCAAAAGATGTTTTTATCATTCAGTCCACCTGTTCTCCGGTCAATGATCACCTGGTCGAGTTGCTGTTAATGATTGATGCCATGAAGCGTTCATCGGCAAACAGGATCACTGCGGTGGTGCCCTATTTTGGTTATGCCAGGCAGGACAAAAAAGTCGCTCCGCGGGTTCCCATCAGCGCCAAGCTGGTTGCAAATATGCTGGCCGTTGCCGGTGCGAACCGCGTTATTACAATGGACCTGCACGCCGGCCAGATTCAGGGGTTTTTCGACATTCCCGTGGATAACATATTTGCCGCTCCACTTTTGATCGAATACATTGGTAAAAAATTTAATGGCAATCTGGTGATCGTTTCACCGGATGCTGGCGGGGTTGAAAGAGCACGGGCTTTTGCCAAACGGCTGAATGCCGATCTGGCCATCGTGGATAAAAGGCGATCGGCTCCCAATCAGGCCAAGGCCATGGCCGTCATCGGCGATGTAAAGGATAAGACAGTGGTTATTCTGGATGACATGGCCGATACGGCGGGGACGCTGACCGAAGCCGCCGATGCGCTCAAGGAAAATGGGGCCAAAGAAATCCATGCCTGCTGTGCCCATGCTGTTCTCTCCGGGCCGGCCATCGATCGGATTTCGGCTTCGGGTTTGAAAAGCCTGGTGGTCACCGACACCATACCATTACGCGAAAATGCGCTTGCCTGCGGGAAAATTGTTGTCATTTCAATATCGGAGCTTGTGGGTGAAGCCATCATTCGCAGTTATCGGGGTGATTCGGTAACGTCATTATTTGTGTAGAGGAGGTTAAATCATTGGAACAAATTAATTTGGAAGCACAGGTTAGAAAAACAACCGGCAATGGTCCTGCGCGGGTGCTGCGTCGCGAAGGTCGCATTCCGGCCATATTATATGGACCAAAGACCGATGCGATCTTGTTATCGATTGATAACAAGGAATTCGAGCAGATTATCAAAAAATCCAGTATCGGTTCCGTTTTACTGAAATTGGAGATTAAAAGCGGGCAAACCGGCACGCACTCCGCCATGGTCAAGGAATTACAGACCCACCCGGTAACCGGACAATATCTGCATGTCGATTTTTACGAGGTCGATCTGACGCGCAAGATAAATGCCATGATTCCGGTTACGCTAACCGGCAAATCGCAGGGTGTGGAGGACGGCGGCATTTTACAGATCGTCCGCCGCGAGATAGAGGTCTTTTGCCTGCCGACCGCCATCCCGGAAGCCATCGAGGTTGATATCAGCGAACTTGAAATCGGTGGCTCGATTCATATCAACGAAGTTACCTTGCCCGGCGATGTTGAATTACCCGAGGATACTGATTTCACGGTCATCACCATTCTGGCACCCAAACTTGAAGAAGAAGTCGTCGAAGAAGAGGAGCTGGAAGAAGGTGAAGAGGCGGCTGAAGAAGGTGATGAGGAAGCAGCCGAAGGCGAAGAGGCGCCCAGCGAGGAAGCGTCCAAAGAGGAATAGCGACCCGCAGAGCCGGATATTGTGTTGCGGCATTCAATGCCGGCGCTGTTGAAACCGGCACTGCGACCCCAGTTCTGAAGGGCTCTTAAACGGGAGGGTAACAACCGTTTGTTACATTTGCGTCTGATTGTCGGCCTGGGCAACCCCGGGCCCTCATACGAAAACACACGTCACAATGCCGGGTTTATGGTGATCGATAAACTCGCCGAGGAATTCGGCATTTCGGTTAATAAAAATAAGTTTGAGGTGCGTTACGGGCGCGGCGCCATCAAAGACCAGACGGTCATGCTGGCCAAACCGATAGCTTTTATGAACCGCAGCGGCTGGCCGGTACAGAAACTGGCTGCATATTACAAAATAGACAGCAAGGATTTGGTCGTCATTCACGACGACATCGACCTTGCTTTCGGAAGATTAAAAATAAAAGAGAAAGGAGGGCACGGAGGACACAAGGGCCTAAAATCGATTATCCAAGCGATTGGCGAAGACGCATTTGTGCGTCTGCGCATTGGCGTTGGACGTTCCGAGACGTCAAGCAATGTTTCAGATCATGTTCTGGGACCCTTTTTTGACGATGAATCAAAGCTTTTGGACGGAATTTTAAATCGGGCGCGGGATGCAGTGGTAACGGTTCTGACGGAAGGGCCCAAAGCAGCTATGAATCGGTTTAACGAAAAAATATGATTAAATGCTAAACGTTAACATTTCGAATGGAGGAGAGGATGAATCATTTACCGTTAATTTGTACACTGGTGGGTGCCGCAGGAGTTCTGTTTTCGATCATTCTTGCGGTCATGGTTAAAGGCGCGCCGGCCGGAAGTGAAAAAATGCAGGAAATCGCCAATGCGATTAAAGAAGGTGCCATTGCCTATTTGAATCGACAGCTGAAGAGCATGGGTATTGCTGGTATCATTATCTTTGGAATCATCATTTTTACACTGGGGGCAAAAACCGCAATCGGTTTCTTGCTCGGGGCCATCGCTTCTTTTCTGGCAGGCTATATCGGCATGCGCGTATCGGTTCTGGCCAACGTGCGCACCGCCGAAGCGGCCAAAGCGGGCCTGGCCAAAGCTCTGTCCATGGCTTTTAAAGGCGGTTCGGTGACCGGTATGATCGTCGCCGGTCTGGCGCTGACCTCTGTGGCCGGTTACTATACGATACTGCTGCGAATGGGAACCTCAAGCAGAGATGCGGTCATTGCGCTGGTGGCCCTGGGTTTCGGCGGCAGCCTGATTTCAATCTTTGCGCGGCTGGGTGGCGGCATTTTTACCAAAGGTGCCGATGTCGGAGCCGACCTGGTGGGTAAGGTCGAAGCCGGAATTCCCGAAGACGACCCCCGCAACCCGGCAACCATCGCCGATAATGTTGGTGATAATGTGGGCGACTGTGCCGGTATGGCGGCCGATCTTTTCGAAACCTACGCCGTCACCGCGGTTGCAGCCATGCTGTTGGGCAACCTGCTTTATCCCCAGGTTGCCATTGCTACGGAATTTCCGCTGGTGCTGGGCGCTATTTCCATCGTCGCGTCCATGATCGCGGTTTTCTTTGTTCGACTGGGCAGTGGTGAGTATATTATGGGCGCCCTTTACAAAGGGATGTTCGGCTCTGCTATCCTGGCGGGGGTTGCCTTTTTCTTTGCCACCCGGCAGCTGATGGGCGGAATTCCTGAAATTCCCATGTTGTCGATTTACTATTCCACTCTGGTGGGTCTGGTGCTGACCGTTTTGATCGTTATCATCACCGAGTACTACACGGGTATATACGGCCCGGTAAAAGCAGTGGCCAATGCGTCGACTACCGGGCACGGTACCAATATCATTGCCGGGCTGGGCGTCAGCATGCAGTCCACCGCCGCGCCGGTACTGGCCATCTGTGCTGCCATCGGGGTTGCTTATTATTTTGCCGGACTATACGGCATTGCCATGGCCGCCATGTCCATGCTTTCGATGACCGGGATGGTAATTGCCATCGACGCTTACGGTCCGATTACCGACAACGCCGGCGGTATTGCTGAAATGGCGGAAATGGATGAGAGCGTACGCGCGATCACCGATCCGCTGGATGCGGTCGGCAACACCACCAAGGCCGTCACCAAAGGGTATGCCATCGGGTCAGCCGGTCTGGCGGCTCTGGTGCTGTTTGCCGCCTACACCCAGGAATTTTCTTTGCATGGCGGGGGCGAGGCGTTGAGTTTTGACCTGAGCAATGTCAAAGTGATCATCGGCCTGTTTATCGGTGGCCTGCTGCCGTATCTGTTTGCCTCGATTGCCATGAATGCCGTCGGTAAAGCCGGCGGCGCCGTGGTGGATGAGGTCCGACGCCAATTCCGTGAAATTCCGGGAATTATGGAAGGCACGGCCAAACCGGATTACGGCGCATGCGTCGACATCGTCACCAAGTTTGCCTTAAAAGAAATGCTCCTTCCGGCCCTGCTGCCGGTTGTCGCTCCGGTGCTGGTCGGATTTCTGCTGGGCAAAATTGCGCTGGGCGGTCTGTTGATCGGCAGTATTATTACCGGTGTTTTTGTCGCCATTTCCATGACAACCGGTGGCGCAGCCTGGGACAATGCCAAAAAATACATTGAAGACGGCCATCTGGGCGGTAAAGGCAGTGATGCCCATAAGGCAGCGGTTACCGGCGATACCGTTGGCGACCCGTATAAGGATACGGCAGGCCCTGCTGTTAACCCCATGATTAAGATCCTCAATGTTGTGGCGTTGCTGCTGGTGCCTTTCTTGCTGTAACAGGTACCGGTTTAAAACGCTTCATTATCCAAAAAGGGTTGGCGCTTAACAGCGTCAACCCTTTTTTATTGATTGTTGAGCAAAGGTATGCTATGAAATTTATTAGAAATGGTAAAATTTGAGTGAATTGCGAAAAGCCACCTCAACAATGAGGTCGCTTTTTAATTTAAGCGGTCAGCGGTGTAAATATGATAGAAAAAAAGGTCAAAGAGGGCGTAAAATCCGATAAAGCGCCCATGCGCACTTTCAAGGTGGGAGATCTGGCTGTGTATCCGGCGCATGGCGTCGGGGAAATCATGGCGATTGAAAGCCGTGTTGTCAACGGGGAAAAACATGATTTTTATATCATGAAGGTTATTGAGAATGGCATGACCATCATGATACCGACCAACAATGTCGAATCGGTCGGATTAAGAGACGTGATTCCAAAAAAAGACGTGGATAAGGTATATGCGGTGATGAAATCCAAAAAAGAAGCCAACACCGAAAACCAGAATTGGAATCGCCGCTACCGCGAGTATATGGACAAAATTAAAACCGGCTCGCTGTATGATGTCGCTGAAGTTTTCAGGGATTTGTTTCTGCTGAAACTCACCAAAGATTTATCCTTCGGTGAGCGCAAGCTTTATGACACGGCCCAGATTCTACTGGTCAGAGAGCTTTCGACTGCCAAAAAGACGGATGAAGAAACTATTTTGACTGAAATCGAATCCCTGTTTCCGGCCGAAAAAGCCGATAATTAACCTGCCTTTATTAATTCGTATTCATGCCTGCCAACGGTGCCATTACCCTTCGTGCCCAACCGTCCGATGAAGGTAAACGGCTGGATGTCTTCATGGCCTCCCAGCTAACGGCCTATACGCGCTCCTTTATTGCCAGATTGATCGGCGAACAGCATTTTCGGGTAAATGGCCAGCTGAAAAAACCCGGCTACCGGCTCAAATCAAGCGATACCATTTCAGGCGTCATACCGCCGCCGGTTCCGATTGAACTCAAAGCCGAAGCCATTTCCCTCAACATTCTGCATGAAGACGATCACATTGTTGTGGTCAATAAACAACCCGGGCTGGTGGTGCATCCGGCTGCGGGGCATGACGGCGGAACACTGGTCAATGGCCTGCTGTATCACTGCACGGATCTAAAAGGAATCGGTGGGGAACTGCGACCGGGCATTGTCCATCGCCTGGACAAAGACACCTCGGGCACACTGGTCGTTGCCAAGCACGACCGCGCACATGCACATTTATCCCGTCAATTTAAAAACCGGCAGGTTCAAAAAGAATATCTGGCCCTGGTCCACGGCGCCGTGACACCGCCATCCGGGACCATTACATTGCCCATCGGCCGGCATCCGGTGGATCGCAAACGGATGTCCACTGTTAGCCTTAGAGGTCGAACGGCGGAAACACAATGGAAAATTAAGGCGGCATTTCGGTTTTTTGCGCTTCTGGCGGTGATGCTAAAAACCGGACGAACCCACCAGATTCGGGTTCACTGTGCGGCCATGCAGCATCCCATTGTGGGTGATAGGGTTTATCGGCCCCGCAAACTGGAAAAAACGATTGTTAGAGAAAGCCGTCAGCCCGAAAAAATCCTGCAGATATTGAAATCAGCGAAGCGCCAGATGCTACATGCTTGGCGATTGGGGATCACTCATCCGCAAAGCGATAAGCGGATGGTGTTTGAATCGCCGTTGCCGGAGGATATGAATCAAATTATTCAAAAAATTCGTGAAATTGGATTATAGGTTTGATGCGTCAGGCAGGTATCAACTCAAACGTTATATTGGTTTAATTGGTTCCGTTAATCAACTAATTAAACTAATCAAACCAATAAAACGGACTGTTTGGTCCTAATGAAACCGGGCTTGCGGCCTCTGAACCTTGGGTCCCTCTATGCTTTAATAATCAGGTAGGTCAGGTATCCCACATAGCAGGCCAGCAGAAGCGCACCGCCTTTGCGGTCGACCGTATAGTTTCGGCGCATCAGCAGCCAGGGAAGGAAACTGGTGAATAGCATTACCAGGTAATCGATCCACAGTCCACTCTCAATAAAACCACCCGGAATCGGAATCGGTCGCACCAGGGAGGCAGCCCCCAGCACGCTCATAATGTTAAACACATTGCTGCCGACCAGGTTGCCGATACTGATATCCATTTCACCCCGCATGGCAGCCACCACCGATGTGGCCAGCTCGGGCAGGGAGGTGCCGAAGGCGACAATCGTCAGGCCGATGAATTTTTCGCTGACCCCCAGTTCCGTCATAATATAAACGGCGCTTTCGACCACCATCTGGGCCCCACCGACCACACCGGCAATGCCGACGATTACCAGTAAAACCTGTTTGGGCCTGGATGCAATATAACCGATGTCTTCCAATTCTGATTCAATCGCAGCGGCCATTTCACCGCCACTCGCTTGCCGGGTTTCTTTTTTGGCCAGATAATAGTTGATGAATGTATAGGCGATAATTCCGGCAAAAAGCGTGGCGCCTTCGATGCGACCGAGGGTGCTATTGAAGGACAGAACCAGCAGATAAAGTGAAATGCCCAGCATAATTGGGATATCGCGTCGGATGACCGACGGATCGCTTTTGATGGGATTAAACAGCGCCGATAGACCCAGCACCAGTGCAATGTTGCAGATATTGCTGCCGATCACATTGCCGACCGCAATCATGCTTTTGCCTTTGATGGACGAAATCAGGCTCACCACCAGCTCCGGGGCTGATGTGCCGAAAGCCACAACTGTCAGACCGATGACTATCGGTGTCACCCCCAGGCTGCGCGCCAGGCTCGAGGAGCCTTTGACCAGCCATTCGGCCCCAAAGTAAAGCAGAACGAATCCGATCAGGCACAGCATAATATAAAGCAACATAACTTTTAACTCCTTTCAAAACCGCTTGTAACCACAGGGCACGGTCAACCCATATCAAGCGCCGCATGCGATCCGATTGCAATTGGGCCGATTACCAGCGGACTGAGAAGTCGGACGTGTTAAATTTTGAGCAGCGATCATAGGTGAGACCCGGCTGGGTGTCAAGGGGATATCGGTTTTCGCTAAGCCTTATGAAAGCATCGGATAATGCCTGTGAGACCCTTGGCATGACCTTATTTTTGGCCTGAAGTGCATAACCATTTAGAATTATTACTATAATCCGATATGACAGCAGATGACAACCTTGCCCTTGACCTTTCCTGCCAGTTGGTACATAATTCTGCTTGCATTTTTCGAATGCTTTTTATACTGCACTTTGTGGTATAAAGAAAAACAGATGGAATTGATACGAGTTTAAAAATTATTAGGTTGAAAGGAGGTGAAGCGCCGGACATTTTCAGGTTGAGTTTACTGGAAATTAACGTTGTAGAAAGCATTGACACTCAGTTTGGAATGTTTGTTTGTAACGCAACTAACCAGGAAGAAGGAGGCAAATCAAATGAGCAACGGAAATAGCAGGACCCCAGTGCTGCAAAACGAAGATTGGTGGGCCTGTTTTATCGGCTGGTTTATCCTGCTGCTGGCACTATGGGGTGTGCTGCCGGCGACGCCCAAGATTGCCAAGTGGACCAGCCTGGCAGCAGCCTTCCCCAAGGGGTGGTCGACCCTGGGGACAGCCATCATGCTTTGCGTCACCATGGGGATTCTTACGTTTATCGGTGGCATTTTCATGAAATATGATTTGAAGAACTACCTACCGGGCTTTCTCGTGATTTTTGCCATCACATTTGTTTCCATGGTCATATCGAAACAGGCATTTGTCAGCAAATGGGGCATTTCTTATGTTTTATTTGCCCTGGCATTCGGTTTGATCATCAGCAATATATTCAAGGTGCCGAAAATACTCAAAGCCGCCGGCCAGACCGAATTTTTTGTTAAAATCGGCCTGGTTTGCATGGGGGCGACGATTATGTTTTCGGTGGTCCTCAAGGCCGGTGTTTTCGGCGTGCTGCAGGCCGTGCTGGTGGCTACAGTTGTGTGGTTCGGCACTTACTGGATCTGCCGTAAATTTAAAGTTTCGGAACGCTTCAGCAGTATCATTGCCACAGCCAATGCGATTTGCGGTGTTTCCGCCAGTATCGCCGCCGGCGGTGCCGTTCAGGGCGATCCCAAAGAAGTCAGTTACATGGTTGCCTGGGTCCTGGTGTGTGCGGTGGTTCTGATTCTGGTGATGCCGCCCATTGCCGCCTGGCTGGATCTGCCCACCAATCAGGGGGGCGCCTGGCTTGGCGGTGTGATCGACAATACCGGCGCGGTGATTGCCGCCGGGGAAATTCTGCGTGATAAAGCTGGCAACCCGAGTAAGGCGGCGGTTGAAGCAGCCGCTATGGTCAAGATGGCCCAGAACGTGATGATCGGCCTGGTGGCCTTTCTAATGGCCATCTGGGCGACCATGTCGCTGGAGAAACAAGAGGGTGTTGAGAAACCCGGATTTAGTGAAGTGTGGTTTCGTTTTCCCAAATTCGTCGTCGGGTTTATGGTGGCCTCTCTGGTGGTCTCCTTTCTCATCGAGCCTGCTATGGGAAAAAAAGCGGCCAATGCCGTCTCCAAGGCCTGCAAGAGCTATCGTAGCTGGTTTTTTGCGTTGTGTTTTGTGGCCATCGGTCTGGAAACCGATTTTAAAGAGCTGGTGACGGTCGGCGGCGGGCGACCGGCGATTGCCTACTGGCTATCGCAGACCGCAAATGCCGTCTGGACGTTGTTTATTTCCTGGCTTTTGTGGTCGGGCACCTTCATTACACCACCGATTCTGCCGGACTAAATCGTAAATCTATCTACGGAGGGCGCTCTGAAATTTGAGCGCCTTCCTTTTTTTTGTTATCCCATCTTGCATTTATC